>DASXRA010000543.1:0-4090 GCA_036506855.1 Jatrophihabitantaceae bacterium | reverse complement strand
CGCTCGGCGAGCACGCCGCCGCGCGCGGGGTCACCGTCCAGGCTCACCTGGGCGAAGACCGCCAGCGTGCGTTCGGCGCGCTGCGCGCCGGACGCGAGCGCGGACGCGGTCGCGACCCGATCGACAGAGTGCACCACGTCCGCGTATCGCCCGATCGAGCGGCACTTGTTGGTCTGCAACTTGCCGACGAAGTGCCAGCGCAACGTCGGCACCTGCCAGGCAGACGCGGCGCGCGCCAGCTCGGCGATCTTGGCTTTCGCCTCCTGGTCACGACTCTCGCCGATGTCGCTGATTCCCAGCGCCGCGAGGTTCGCGACGTCCGAGGCCGGGAAGCCTTTGGTCACCGCGACGAGCGTGACCGCGTGCGGATCTCGGTTCACCTTCGCGCACGCATCGACCAGCCGGGCCCGGACGGCGGCCAGCGCCGACACCAGTTCCGCGCGCCGTCGAGGGTCGAGCGGACCACTCACCGGAGCGAACGGGTCACGACTTGAGGAAGTCAGGAACGTCGAGCTCGTCGTCGAGGCTGACCGGCGTGCGCCCGATGCCGGACGAGGGCAACGGCCACCGCGGGTCACGCTCGCGCTCGGGCGGGGCCTTGGACCCGCCGTTTCCGCTCGCTGCCTCGGCCGCGACGGGCTCGCGCCGCACCTCGACCTTCTTGTAGGGCAGCTGGCCGCTGTCGAAGCCGGCCGCGATGACGGTCACCTTCACCTCGTCGCCCAGCGTGTCGTCGATGACCGCGCCGAAGATGATGTTGGCGTCGGAATGCGCGGCCTCGGCGACGAGCGACGCCGCCTCGTTGATCTCGAAGAGGCCGAGATCCGATCCGCCGTAGATCGAGAGCAACACTCCATGCGCGCCCTCCATGCTCGCCTCTAGCAGCGGGCTCGCGATGGCGATCTCGGCCGCGTTGCGCGCGCGGCCGTCGCCGCGGGCCGAGCCGATTCCCATCAGCGCCGAACCGGCGCCGCTCATCACGCTCTTCACGTCGGCGAAGTCGAGATTGATCAGCCCTGGCGTGGTGATCAGGTCGGTAATGCCCTGCACGCCGGACAGCAGCACCTGATCGGCGCTGCGGAAGGCGTCCATGACGCTGACGTTGTGGTCGGAGATCTGCAGCAGCCGGTCGTTCGGGATGACGATCAGGGTGTCGCACTCGGCCCGCAGCCCCTCGATGCCCTCCTCGGCCTGGCTGGCGCGCTTCTTGCCCTCGAAGGAGAAGGGGCGGGTCACGACGCCGATCGTCAGCGCGCCGAGCTTGCGCGCGATGCTCGCGATGACCGGGGCCCCACCGGTACCGGTACCACCGCCTTCGCCGGCAGTAACGAAGACCATGTCGGCGCCCTTGAGCACTTCCTCGATCTCGTCCCTGTGGTCCTCGGCGGCTTTCTTGCCGACTTCCGGATTCGCGCCTGCACCGAGTCCACGGGTCAGCTCACGGCCGACGTCGAGCTTCACGTCGGCGTCGCTCATCAGCAGCGCCTGGGCGTCGGTGTTCACCGCGATGAACTCCACGCCTTTGAGACCGACCTCGATCATTCGGTTCACAGCGTTGACGCCGCCGCCGCCGACACCGACGACCTTGATGACCGCGAGGTAGTTGTGCGGTGGTGTCATGTTTCCCACTTCCGTGTTCGGCGGAGCCGGCGCATTGTCTTGTCCTGAACCCTCACCCTCAGGTAAACCCTTAACGTTATGTCAACCTACGAGCTTCATGCGACGGTAGTTAACGATCGACCGCTTTCAAGCAGGCGCGCCGCACGCAGCATTACGCGGTCAACATCAGTCGCCCGGCTCAGCGCGCGACGACGACGTCCGGATCGCTGACGTCGTAGGACGTTCCTGGCTGAGACAGCAAGGCGGGCAGCACGCGCGCCTTGTCCGCGCTGCGCTCGGCACTCCCCCACCGCACGGTCCGGCCGTCGGTCAGCAGCAGCGTGATCGACAGCGGGCTGGTCGCCGTGACGGACGTCAGTTTCGCGAGCAGCGCCGGCGTGAGCGATCCGGCCACCGTCGCCACGGCCTGGCCCGTAGGTATCGCTTGCGCACCGGTCGGCAGGTCGAAGCGGGGAAGCGCGTGCGGGACCGCGCTGACCTTGCGGAACTGCTTGCCCGTCTCGTCGACGAGGACTGCCGAGTCGCCGGCTGACAGGTACCCGACGGCCACCCGTTCGCGGATCGTGATCACGACCGTCGACGGGTAGCTCACCTCGACTCGCGCCGAGGCGACGTCGGGCAGCGCCTCGATCCTGCTGGCCACCGCGCCGGTGTCGAGCCGTACCAGCGGAGCGCCGTGCGGCACCGCGCCAACGGCGCGCACGCGCGCCACCGAGAGATGGTGCGCGCCGTGCACGATCACCCGCTTCGCGCCGAGCACCGAGCTGAACGCGACGACCCACGTGCCGACGGCGAGCGCCCCGACCACGAACACCACCAGGATGACCCGACGGGCCGACCGCCGGGTGACGTCGTCGACGTCGTCCACGCGGTCGGCTCGCAGCGTCTGGGTCATGTGCTCGGCTCGGCGTCCGAGTTCGACTCGGCGACCTCGGCGACCTCAGCGATCTCGGCCAGGATCTCCGGGCAGAGCAGATACACGGTGCCGATGCCCATCGTGAGGATCACGTCGCCGGGCTCGGCGATGTCGGCCAGCCGTCGCGGCACGGCGGAGAAGCTCGGCTCATAGATGACGCGCTCGCCGGTGAGCGGAATCTGCTCGGCGATGAGCGCGCCGCTGACTCCGGGTATCGGCTCCTCGCGTGCCGGGAAGATGTCCATCACCACGGCGATGTCGGCGATCGACATCGCGTCGGCGAACTCCGTGGCGAACGTCTGCGTCCGGCTGTACGTGCCGGGCTGGAACACGGCGATCAACCGTCCTTCGCCGACGACGGCCCGCGCAGCCGTGAGCACTGCGGCGACCTCGGTCGGATGATGCGCGTAGTCGTCGTACACACTCACGCCGTGCTCCGTGCCGTGGTACTCGAAGCGGCGGTGCACGCCACGGAACTCGCGCCACGCGTCCAGCACGACGTCGAGGTCGAGGCCGAGTTCGGCGCACGCGGTCAGCGCCGCACTGGCGTTGAGGGCCATGTGCCGACCGATCAGCGCGCCGACGCGCACGCGCAACTGCCCGAGGCCCTCGCCCGCGGCAGTGAACTCGACACCGTCGGGGTACTCGACGATGTCGCGGACCTGGACATCGGCGTCGTCTGCCTCGCCGTAGGTGCGCACCCGGCGCCCCGCGGCCCGTGCGTACCCGGTGATGCGCCGTGCACCCGGCTCGTCCGCGGACGCGAGCAGCAGCCCGTTGTGGTCGATGCGGTCGACGAACTGCTCGAACGCAGAGAAGATGCCCTCGAGGTTGCCGTGGTTCTCCAGATGATCGGCCTCGACGTTGGTGATCACGGCCATCGCCGGGCGCAGCAGCAGGAACGAGCCGTCGCTCTCGTCGGCTTCGACGATCGCGAGCTCGCCACTGCCGAGATGCGCGTTCAGGCCGGTCTCGTAGAGGTTGCCGCCGATGGCGAACGACGGATCGAGCCCGCACGCCTGCACAGCCACGGTGAGCATCGAGGTGGTCGTCGTCTTGCCGTGCGTGCCGGAAATCGCGATGCACTGGCGATCTTCGAGCGCCGCCGACAGCGCGGCAGCCCGGCGAAGCACCGGCTTGCCGCTCTCGCGCGCAGCCGCGAACTCCGGATGCGTCGGGTTGATCGCCGTGGTGTAGACGAACGTGTCGGCGTCGTCGAGGTGTGCCGGCGAGTGTCCAATGTGGACGGTGGCCCCGACTGCACGCAGCGCGGCGACTGTGTTCGAGTCGCGCGCCTCGCAGCCGCTGACCGGCACGCCACGGGCGATCAAGATGCGCGCGAGGCCGCTCATGCCGGCGCCGGCGATGCCCATGATGTGGACGCGACCGAGGTCGGCGAGCGGCGGGACGATGTCGGTGGCCGCGCTGCGGACGAGCGCGGCGCCCGGCGCGGCCCAGTCGGCGGGACGGTCCGCGTCGGCGTCTTGGGTCGGTCGGCTCATCGCGCGCTCCGCGTTCCGAACCGCCGGTATTCGGCGGCGATGGTCAGCACTT
>DASXRA010000542.1:0-6896 GCA_036506855.1 Jatrophihabitantaceae bacterium | reverse complement strand
TGCACCGGGGTGCGCACGTGGTACTCCGTTAGCCGAAACGCTCGTAACTACGACCGGGGCGGACGGTACACGGATGGCCGCCCGAGAGCCAGACATCTCGTCAAGTCGATCGGGTCGCTTTGCACTGTTCTGCGAGGTCATTTCGTCGCCAATGGCGCACAAAGACCCGGGAGGGATCCTTCGAAGCTGCTCGACTCGCACCTGGTCGGTGGGTATCGCGGGACGTCGAACAACTTCCGCAACGGCGCTACAGCAGGCCGGCGTCGCGCATGCCTTTGAGCGTCGGCGGAATCACCGCGGTCGGCGCGACGACACCCGATATCGCGTCAATGGTCTTGAGGCCGTCGCCCGTGTTGTACACGACGGTTTCGACCGACGTGTCGAGCTGGCCGGACGCCGCGAGCTTCTTCAGCACCGCGACGGTCACGCCGCCTGCCGTCTCGGTGAACACGCCCGTCGTGCGGGCGAGCAGCCGGATCCCGTCGCGGATCTCGTCGTCGTCGACCTGCGCGATCGCGCCGCCGGTCGAGCGAACGGCGTCGAGTGCGTACGGGCCGTCGGCCGGGTTGCCGATGTTGAGCGACTTGGCGATACCGACCGGCCGGACCGGTGTCACCGTGTCCAGACCGTTTTCGAAGGCGGTCGCGATCGGCGAGCAGCCCGCGGACTGCGCCCCGAACACGCTCCACTGCGCGTCTGGCACCAGGCCCGCGGTGACGAGCTCGTTGAACGCCTTGTGGATCTTGGTAAGCATCGAGCCGGACGCCATCGGGGCCACGTACTGTCGGGGCAGCCGCCAGCCGAGCTGCTCGGCGACCTCGAAGCCGAGCGTCTTGGATCCCTCGGCGTAGTAAGGCCGAACGTTGACGTTGACGAAGCCGGTGGCCTCGAACTCGTCGGTCTCGGAGAGCTCCGAACACAGCCGGTTGACGTCGTCGTACGAACCCTCGACGGCGACCAGCGTCTGGCCGTACACCGCGGTCTGCACGATCTTGGCCGGCTCGAGGTCGGACGGCACGAACACGATCGACGGCATGCCGATCCGCGCCGCGTGCGAGGCGACCGAGTTCGCGAGGTTGCCCGTCGATGCGCAGGCGATGCGCTCGAAGCCGAGCTCACGTGCAGCCGTCATCGCGATCGACACGACGCGGTCCTTGAACGAGTGGGTCGGGTTCGCCGAGTCGTCCTTGATCCAGATCGGTGCGGTGAAGCCCAGCTCGTCGGCCAGCCGGTCGGCGCGGATCAGCGGGGTCATCCCGGTACCGGAGTCGACGCGCGTCGCCTCGTCGTGCCCGACGGGCAACAGTCCGAGGTAACGCCAGATCGACTGCGGCCCGGCGGCGATGTCTTCGTGCGTGACGCGAGCGAGCGCGTCCGCGTCATAGCCGATCTCCAGCGGACCCCAACACTCGAAGCACGCGTGCTGAGCGGCGAGCGGGTACTGGGCGCCGCAGTTGCGGCAGACGAGCGCCGATGCGGGCGACGCGGCGCGGTCGAGCAGAACAGTCATGGCAGAGCGAGGCCTTTCTCCTCATCTTTCCCGGACGCTGTTGCGCCAGGACGGAATTGGCACCTGCATGCGGCGGCCTCGCATCGCCATTGAGCGAGTCTTCGCAGTGGTTGCCGGGGCTTCGTCGGGCCGTTCCCTCTGCCCCTCTTGATGAGCGTTTTTTTAGTTGTGCGGCCATTCTCGCATACGGGCGCAGGCGGCTTTCGGGCCTCGATCGCGCTGCAGACCCGACGAGGTGCTTCCCGCTCGCGCAGCTATCTGCCTATTGGGCGATGCCGTTCACGGGGACGCGCCATTCCAGGCGCGTTCCGGCGTCGCTGCTCGCGGCCGTGAACCTGCCGCCGAGGAGTTCGGCGCGGTCGCGCATGTTGCGCAACCCGCTCTCGCGGGTCGTCTCGCCGATGCCGCGCCCGTTGTCGGTGATCAGCAACGTGACGAAGCTCTGATCGGCGTGCAGGCTCACCTCGGCGGCCGTCGCCTGGGCATGCCGCGCGATGTTGGACAGCGCCTCGCGCACGACGGCTATGACGTGCTCGGCGACGGCGTCGGGCACGGTCGTGTCGACCGGCCCGTCGATCGTCACGCGCGGCTGGAAGCCGAGCGTCTTGGCTGCGTGGGTGCCGAGTTTCAACAACTGCGCGCGGGTGCTCTTCGCCTGCTGCATGCCGCCGTGGTACTGGAAGATCGTGGTTCGCAGATCGGTGATCGTCGCGTCGAGTTCCTCGGTGACCGCCGAGATTCGACGTGCCACCTCGGGCTGGTTGACCAGGCCGAGACCGCTCTGCAGAGCCATGCCGGCGGCGAAGATCCGTTGAATCACCAGATCGTGCAGGTCGCGTGCGATGCGGTCACGGTCGGCGAGGACGGTGAGATGTTCGCGGTCGGCCTGCGCCTGGGCGAACTCCAGGGCGAGCGCCGCGTGGCCGCCGAACGTCGTCGCCATCTCGACGTCGAGTTGGTTGAACCGCGACTGGTCGTGCTCGTTACCGATCATCAGGGCGCCCAAAGTGCGCTGACCCGCCACGAGCGGCACCACCATGAGCGGCCCGATCGCGAGCGCGTTGAGCACGGGAAACCCGGTCAGCCGGCCGTCCTTGGCCGCGTCGTCGATCACCATCGGCCGCCCGGTCGTCGACACCTCGCGGAACAGGTGGGCCTCGTCCAGCCCGACGATCCGGCCGCGCACGTCGTCGGTCACCGCGCCGTCGCAGGCTGCGATCACGACCGTCTGCTCGTCCGTGCGCACCTCGATCCACGCGACGTCGGCGTCGGCAACGTGCCGCGCACCACGCGCCACCAGATCGAGCGCCTCGGCCGGCTCGGCGGCCAGCAGCGCGGACGTGATCTCGGCGGACGCCGACAACCAGGCTTGCCGCCGCCGGGAGTCGTCGTAACGGTGCGCATTGCCGATCGCGACACCTGCCGCCGACGCGAACGCGACGAGCAGATCCTGATCGCCCTGGCTGAACTCGGCCGCGCCGTTCTTCTGGGTGACGTAAAGATTGCCGAAGACCTTTTCGCGGACAGTGATCGGCACGCCGAGGAAGCTGTGCATCGTGGGATGGTGCACCGGGAAACCGCAAGACGCGCTGTGGTCGGCGAGGTCGGCGAGCCGCAGCGGTGTCGGGTCCTGGATGAGCACGCCGAGCACGCCACCGCCCGTCGGCAGTGCACCGATCTCGGCGGCGAGCCCCGGCCCGATTCCGGAGTGGATGAACTCGGTGAGCTGGTGGTCCTCACCGACTACTCCGACGGCGGCGTAGCGGGCGTCGACGAGCGAGCGGGCTCCCTCGACGATCCGCCGCAGCGTCACCGGAAGGCTCAGGTCACCGCCCACGACGACGGCCGCCTCGACCAGTTGCTGCAGCCGGTTCTTCTCCTCCAGCTCGTGCAGCTTCTCGACGAGCTTCGTGTTGAGCACGCGCAGGTGCGCCCGGCTGAAGTCCTCCTCGGCAAGCGGCTCGGCGACGGGGGCGGGTACCGCGGTCAGCGCCTCGTCGACCGCGTCGACGAGCACCATCGGGTCGCCCGACTTCGGGACCACGCGCGATACGCCGACCGCGGCGGCGATCGGGCGCGCCTCCTCCTCCAGATAGTTGGCGGTGTAGAAGATCACCGGCAGGCTGGCGGTCGACGGATTGTCGCGCAGCCGGCGGGTCAACTCGTAGCCGTCCATGCCGGGCATCAGCACGTCGGTGATCATCAGGTCGAGCTGGACGTTGCGGATCAATGCCAGGGCCGCGGCACCATCGCTGGCCTCCAAGACGTGGTGGCCGTTGTGCCCGAGCACGCCGGCCACCAGGTCACGGTTCACCGCAAGGTCATCGACCACCAGCACCGTAGCCATCGTTATCGCCGTCCGTTCCCGTACGCCGCGTGGGCGGCCGTCCGGCTAGTCAGGATCGCTTCGAGGTCAGCCGCCAGGTACGGCTTGGTGAGGATGGCGTCGCACCCGGCCGCGAGTGCGGCGGCGTGCTGTTCGCGCACGGCGCCCGCGGTGACAGCGATGATCACCGGACGCGTCCCCGGCGGGTTCTGGCGCAGCTCGCTCGCCAGCGACAGGCCGCTGCCGTCGGGCAGCTGCACGTCGAGCAGGACGACGTCGACGGATCGGTCGGCGACCACGGCCCGGGCCTCGGCAAGCGTCTCGGCCTCGATCAGCCACGCGTCGGCGAGTCTGGGCTCCTTGGCCCGCGCGAGGATTGCCTTGACCAGCTCGCGGTTGAGCACCTCGTCCTCGACGTGCAGGATCCGCAGATCGCGACGCGGCGCGCTCACCGTGCGCCCTCCGTCGACCGGGCCGACTCGGCGGCCGCACTGGTCGTCTTGCTCAGCCAGCGACGCAACCCGTCTTGCAGATCCTGCCCCTTCTGCAGGACGCCGAGGATCTTGCCGTTCAGGCGCGCCTTGTCGGCATCGCTGAGGTCGTGGGCGGTGACCACCAGGACCGGCGTCTGCCGGGTCGCCGGGTCGCCGTCGAGGGCGGAGATGACGGTGAAGCCGTCGATGTCGGGCATCAGCAGGTCGCAGATGACCAGGTCGAAATGCTGCTCGCGGGCCATGCGCAGACCATCTGTCCCGTTGCCGGCCGTCACGACCGCGATGCCCTCAGCCGCGAGGCTCGCTTCGATGACCGCGAGGGTGGCCGGGTCGTCGTCGATGGCGAGCACTCTCATCGGCTGCCCTGCCGGCGCGTTCCAGTCGACGAGCGAGAGCCGGCCGAGCCTCGCCAGCAACTTGTCGCGGTCGATCGGCTTGACGAAGTAGTCGACCGCGCCGAGCGCCAGGCCGACGTCCTCGTCGTCGACGACGCTGACCATCACGACCGGGATGTCGCAAACCCGGCTGTCTTGCTTGAGGTGCCGCAACACCTCCCAGCCGTCCATGCCGGGAAGCATGACGTCGAGGATGATCGCGTCCGGCAGGTCGCGACGCGCGGCAGCCAGCCCACTCTCACCGTCCGTCGCGACCCCCACGCGGTATCCCTCGGCTTCGAGATAAGTCCTCAGCATGCGGACCGCGCCGGCATCGTCCTCGACGACCAGGATGCCGCCGGAACGTTCCGCGGCCCCGCCGGCCAGGGGCAGCGGCGCGTCGTGAACGTTCGTGGCGAGGTCGTCGCGCGGCAGCGTCACCGTGAAGCTCGCACCGCGGCCGAGCTCGGACTCGAGTTCGATCTTGCCGCCATGGGCGTGAACGAGCCGCCTCGTCAACGCCAGGCCGAGGCCGGTGCCGGCGACGTGCCCAGCGCCCGCGCCGACCTGCTGGAACTCGTCGAACACCCTGCCGTGGTCCAGCTGCGCGATGCCGATGCCGGTGTCGGCGACGGTCAGCCGGATGCCGTCGTCGGCACGCGCCGCGCTGATCATGATCCGCCCGCCCTCGGGCGTGAACTTGATCGCGTTCGACAGCAGGTTGTCGAGGATCTGCCGCGCGCGCATCCGGTCGGCACTGACGATCAGCGGCGGAACCTCCGTGGTCAGGTGCAGGTGCTTGCGGATCATCAGCGGACGCAACGAGCTGACCGCGCTCGCGACCACGTCGGCGATGTCGAGCGGTTCGAGTCTCATCTCCATCCGCCCGGCCTCGACCTTGGCGAGATCGAGCAGGTCGTTGATCAGGTCGAGCAGGTGCCGCCCGCTCGTGTGGACGTGGTCGATCCACTGAGCCGGGATCGTGCGCCGGTCGCCGGTGGCCTGCTCGCGTCCCATCAGGTCGCTGAATCCGATGATCGCGTTCAGCGGGGTGCGCAGCTCGTGGCTCATGTTCGTCAGGAACTCGGTCTTGGCCTGGTTCGCGGCAGTGAGCGCCTCGACCGACGCGGCGAGCCGGGCGCTGAGCCGTTCGTGCTCGGCGAGTACCGCACTGCGCTCGGCCAGCAGGCTCACGTCGTCGTCGATGAACAGGCTCCGGTACTTGCTGAGCATGATCACGGCGCCGCGTCCGGCCGGCGGTGCCTGCAGCGGTATCGCCCGGACGAAGCGCGCGTGGCTGCGCCGCGCGAACATGACCGCGAGATTCGGCGTCTCCGGCGTGAACGGGTCGACCTGGATCGGCTGCGCGTGGGCGAGCAGGCGATCGAGGTCTTCCGGGGGATGGACGAGATCCTGTTCGACCCGCGGGCCTGCACCGGCACGTTCCGTCACGCCGGCTCCCGGCGACTGCCAGACCACGAGCACGGAGTCGCCGCCGCTGACCTCGCGGACGGTCTGCGCGAAACGCAGCCACGTCTGGTCCTCGTCGTCGCTCGCGTGGCCCCACAAGAGCTGCTGGCTCGCGGTGTATACGGCTGATGTCGCCCACAGCCGTCGCAGCCAGCGCGGCGGGACGAACGCAGCCGCGTATCCCATCGCGGCGAACAGCCCGAGCCCCCGCGCGACGGCCTGTGCGGTTGCGGCCGCGTCGGCGTCGAACCGGCCGATCGCGGACGTTATGACGGCTACCGCGAACAGGGCGGTGGCCGCCGCGGCGATGATCAGCCGGATCCGGTGCGAGCCGGTGCGGCGCCGGGCGTTGGAGGCGAGCAGGATCGACGCGGCGGTACCGGACGCGGCGAGCGAGCTAAGTACGACGATCGTCGCCGGTATCGGCAACCGTCCGGTATACACGAAGATCAGCACGACACTGATCAGGAAGCCGGCGACCGCACCCCAGCTGATCCATCGGGGTACCGCCCGCAACCGGGCGAGCAGCCGCAACGTGAGAATGCCCAACGTGAACTGCAGGGTCGACGCGATGTCGTTGGGAAACTCCGGCAGGTCCCCGAGCGTGCGCCGACTGAGGTCGCGCAGGAAGAAGACGCCCATCGCGCAGAAGATCCACAGCATGTCGCGCTGGATCGGCCCGCGGTCACGCCAGTTCGCGACCAGTACCCGGAACAGCACTG
>DASXRA010000541.1:0-7873 GCA_036506855.1 Jatrophihabitantaceae bacterium | reverse complement strand
GACTGCGCTGATCGGTGCGGGGCCGACGATCGGGTTCCTGGCGGTGCTTGCGCCGGTCGCGTCCGCGACCACGGCTTACTTCGTCCTTCGCCGGTTGACCGGACGGGCATCGAGCTCAGCACTCGCGGCAGCGCTGTACGGCTTCGGGCCGTTCTTCGCCGGGCAGAACGGGCACCTGCACCTGATCTTCGCGGTGTTCCCACCGCTGTTGCTGCTGTTCGGCAACGAGTTGTACGTGCGACAGGACAAGGACCCGAGGCGTACGGGATTGTTGCTCGGCGTCGCGACCGGGCTGCAGTTGCTGATCTCCGAAGAGATCGTCGTGCTCGCCGCGATCGTGGCTGCTGTCTCGGTCGTCATCCTCGCGGCGACCGACTGGCGCGCGGTTGCCGGACGCGTGCGCCATGCCGCGATCGGCCTGGGCGTCGCGGCACTGGCCACGGTCGTGATCGCCGGCGTCCCGCTCGGCTACCAATTCTTCGGACCGCTGGCCCTCGCGCATGGCGTCCTGCCGACCGGTCAGCGACTGGACCTCGCCGGCCTCGTCCGTCCAGGCGTGTCGCAGTACTACGCATCAGCGAGCGACATCGCGGCCTTCAAGGCGATGCCGGCGAACGGCGTCGAGAACACCGGCTACCTCGGGTGGGCCCTGATCGGCGTCACGCTCGCGATGTGCGTGGGGCTGATGATCCGCCGCGAACGGTTCGCCTTCTGGTGGCTCGGCACGGCGCTGGTCGCGGTCGCATTGAGCCTCGGAACGCCCGTCGTAGCGAATGGACGCACCCTCGGCACGGGGCCGTGGGAGTGGGTGCGCCGGATCCCGATGTTCGACGGCGTCCTCGTCGTCAGGTTCACGCTGATCACCACGTTGCTGGTCGCGCTGATGCTGGCCTGGGGGCTGGCCAAGCTGAACGGCCGGGCGTTCGCCGTCGGGTTGATCGTCGTGGCGGCGGCGTTCGTGCCGTTACGGCCCGCCGCCCGGTACAACGCCATACTGCCGATCGCGACGCCGCGCTTCTTCACCACGTCCGCGGTCAAAGTGATTCCCCGGGACGCGACGGTCTTCCTGATGCCGTACGGCACCGAGCCGGGCACGGTTGCGATCCCGATGGAGTGGCAGATCCGCACCCATCTGCGGTTCCGGCTGATCGGCGGATACAGCGTGTTCAACGACCACGGCCAGATGACCTACGGCCCGGCCCTGCCGGCGTTCGCAAGGATGCTGCGCGACATCGGCCAGAGTGGCCAGCCCCCGTCGGCGGCCGACCTGGCGACCGGGCGTGCGTCGGTCGGTCCGAGCGGGGTGCGCTACGTCGTCATCGCCGACGGGCAGTGGAACGCCGCCCTGGTCATCCGTACCGCGGCCGAGCTGACGGGATGCACGCCGCGACGATCAGTGGACGTCACCTTGTGCGAGGTCCGTCGCTAGCCGCCGCCCTTGCCCTTGGCCAACGGGTGACACTGCGCCGATGGGCCCGCGTAGTCCGGCGAGCGCAACACGACGAACGTCGATTGGCTGAACACAGACGTGTACTCCAGGCGGTGCGCCTCGGCGAGGACCGCGTGCGGCTTCGGCGCGGGCGGGTTGCCGCCCACGTCCCTGGCTGCCAGGTTGAGCGCGATGAAGTCCGCCTTGCCGTGCTGGGTGTCGGGCAACGTGACGTAGTCGCGCCTGGTCAGATGGGGGACGAGCTTGTTGTCGGCCTCGACGCAGGTGTTGCGCGGCAAGAAGGCGACCACCGCCTGTGCCGCGCGCACCCGCTCGGCACTGCTGAGTGCCATCGACGTGCGCATCTTCGTCCACGCATAGGGATGCGCGCGATAGGTGTCGAAGATCAGCAGGAACGGGACGGCGACGAGCCACACCGTCATGGCCGCGCGTAGCCGCCGGGCAGCGTCCGAGTCGCGGAACAGGCCGAACCGCGCGGCGCCGTCGACCATCGCGAGCACAAGCACCAGCCAGGGCAGCGCGTTGTAGTGGAAATGCGGCTGCCACAGGTTCTCGCGGGAGTTGAAGAACCGCTCGGCCAGCAGCGGGACGGCCAGCAGCGCGTACCGCGACCGCAGCGGCAGCAATGCGAGTGGCAGGAGCAGGTAGCTGAGCGTCTCGAGCTTGACCGACGGCTTGACGAGCAGCTTCGCCGCGTGCCACGGATGAGCGACGATGTTCCCCAGCGCGGACGGAAGGTTGTGCCCGAGCGCGTCGAACTGCCCGCCGTAGGCGAAGCCGTGGCCTGCCGCGAAGTGCGGGATCACGACCGTCGTGGTCAGCACGTAGGCCACGACGCCGCCGACCGCCAGCACGGCCGCCGGCCACCGTGGACGCCGTCGTTGCGCCACTCGCAGCAAGGCGAGCAGGAACACCGCGGCGCCCATGTCCTCGCGGACGAGCAGTAGCAGGCCGGCCCAGATCAGCAGCCGGCGGTCGTCGCGCCGGTCCAGGGCGTCGACGGCGAGGGCGAGCAGCGGAGTCGCGAACGCAACCTCGTGGAAGTCGAAGTCGATCAGCGCCTGGATCGGCCAGCCGAGTCCGTACGCGCCCGCGATGACGAGCGACATGCCTTGCCCCGCGCGGCGCCGGGCGAACCGGTACACGACCGGGATCGAGGCTGCGACGAGCACGGCCTGCGCGATCAGCAGCATGATCGGGTCGTCCCAGATCCAGTACAGCGGTGCCAGCACGGCGATGATCGGGTGGAAGTGATCGCCGAGGACGTTGTAGCCGGATCCCTTGAGCGGGACCATCGGTGCCCTAAAGTGCGCGTACGCGCGTATCGCCTGGTCGAAGATGCCGAGGTCGTAGGCGGTCGTGCGGTACTTGACCTGGGCGTAGATCGCGTGGACCAGGTAGAGCGCAAAGCAGCCGGCGGTCAGGATCGCGACGCCGCTGTACTGACGCAGCGAGCGCAGCGCCTCGGCTCGTTGCCGGATGGCGATTCGCATCGACGTGCCCATGCGATCGGTGAGTGCGGCGGTCACTCTGACGTCGGCTCCCGTTCCGGAACGGCGGTCGGCGTCCGCGCGTCCGCGCGCGTGCGCGTCAGGCGCCACACCTGGGCGCAGGCCAGGCACGCGAGCCAGACGAGCAGCACGTTTCGCACTGCGAGCAGCAGGGTCATCGGGAAGGTGTACCAGCCGACGTTGACGAGCTTGGCATATTCGATCGGGTAGATCAGCTGGGTGATCACTGACAGCCCGATCAGTACCTGTGCCGCCCGGCGCACGGCCGCGTCGCGTGGCGAGAACACCATCAGTGCGGCAAGTGGCCCACCCAGCCAGATGATGTACTGCGGGCTGAGCGTCTTGTTGACGATCGTGATCACCGTGGCCGCCGCGAGGATCAGCCAGCCGAGCGTCGCGAGCGGCGCATCGCGGGTCGACGCCGTGCGGAACCAGAGCCACACCAGGACGGCGAGGCCCGCGACCGTGGCGATCGTCGACACCGTCAACATCGCGTGCACGCCCGCCCCGAAGAGTTCGGTCGACTTGTACTGACTGGTGCGCACTTTCCAGACGTGGTGCGGGTGCAGCGACCTGGCGATCATCAGCGGCGTCGCGACGACGGACTCGATCTGCAGCCCGCGCGCGCCTTGCCAGCGCAGCGGGGAGATGAGCCGGCCCGCGCCTCCGGTGGCCAGGCTCACCGCCCCGAGCGCAGCGCAGGTCAGGACGAACCATCCGACGATGACGCCTCGCCCGCCGCGACGGATGAGGAACACCGGCAGCATGATCACCGGCCAGATCTTCAGGCCGACGCCGATCGCGGTGAGCACGCCGGTCCACAGCGGGCGCCGGGTCGTTGCCAGCAACGCCGCGCCGGCGAGCGCCGCGGGTACGAGGTCGAACCGGAAGTAGGCGATCGGGCCCATAGCGGGGACGAACCACATCCAGAACGTGACTGCCGCGCTGCCCTGGCGTCCCGTCACCCGCCACAGCAGCCAGGTGAACGTGGCGTCGACCGCGAGCATCGAGGCGACGAACACGAACGCGAAGGCGACGGAGTTGAGCGCGCCGAGCAGGTACTGCGGCAGCATCACGCCGAGTACGGGGATCGGGTACTCCTGCAGGGTTTCCCGGACGGACCCGCCGGAGAACATCCCGTGCAGGCTGCGCCCGTAATACAGGACGTCGCCGGTGACGGGCCCGCCGAACAGGCCCAGCACGACCATCATCGCCGAGCGGGTGGCGATCCAGGTCAGGGCGACCGGCTGCCGCGGCCGGGCGGTGAACTCCGGGGGCAGCGCGAACCGTCCGGTGTCCGGCGGCCGCGTCAGCTGCGTGGTCGCCATGGTCTCCTCAGCGCATCAAACGGTTTCTCGGCAAATCGCCGGGGCCAAGCCTGCCATGACGATCGCGCGGGTCAAATCCCGTCCCCGCGGGCCGGCGCGGCGGAATGCGCCACATTTCGCCGACTCGGCACCGGTGGGCGTCCGGGTCGGCATACGCTGACGCCGGATCGGACGCGTCGCACATCGGAGGAGGCAGCATGGCTGATCGCATCCGGATTGTCGTCGCGAAGCCAGGCCTGGACGGGCACGACCGGGGCGCGAAGGTCATCGCCCGCGCGCTGCGCGATGCCGGCATGGAGGTCATCTACACCGGCTTGCACCAGACGCCGGAGCAGATCGTGCAGACCGTCATCCAGGAGGATGCCGACGCGGTCGGGCTCTCGGTGCTGTCCGGCGCCCACATGACCCTGTTCGCCAAGACGATGGAGCTGCTCGCGGAGCGGCAGGTCACCGACGTGGTGGTGTTCGGCGGCGGCATCATCCCGAACGCCGACATCCCCGAGCTGGAGCGAATCGGCGTCGCGAAGATCTTCACGCCCGGCGCCTCGATGGAGGACATCGTCGAGTGGGTACGCACCCACGTCGGCGCTCCGTCGCCCCACTAGCCTGTTCCCGCGAACCTCACGAGCGAAACGGACGACATTCAGCGTGGATCTGTTCGAGTACCAGGCCAAGCAACTGTTCCAGAAGTACGGCGTCCCGGTCGGCCTCGGCGAGGTCGCCACGACGCCGGACGAGGCGGCCGCCGCGGCCGAGCGCATCGGCGGCGTCACGGTCGTCAAGGCGCAGGTGAAGACCGGCGGGCGCGGCAAGGCGGGCGGCGTCAAGCTCGCTCGGACCCCGGACGACGCGCGCGCGGCCGCGACGGCGATCCTCGGCATGGATATCAAGGGGCACACCGTCCACCGGGTGCTCGTCGATCCGGGCGCGCAGATCGACGAGGAGTACTACGTCTCCTTCCTGCTCGACCGGGCGAACCGCTCGTTCCTTGCAATGGCGTCCTACGAGGGCGGCATGGAGATCGAGCAGCTCGCGGTCGAGCGTCCGGACGCGCTGGCCAAGGTGCCCGTGGACGCCCTCGAAGGTGTGGACGAGGCGAAGGCGCACGAGATCGTCACCGCGGCGAGGTTCCCGGCCGAGGTGGCCGACCAGGTCGCCGACGTGCTGGTCAAGCTGTGGAAGGCATTCGTCGGTTCGGACGCGACGCTCGTCGAGGTGAACCCGCTCGCGAAAGTGTCATCGGCCGACGGCACTGGCAGCACCGTCAAGGCGCTCGACGGCAAGGTCACCCTCGACGACAACGCCAACTTCCGCCAGCCCGACAATGCGTCCTACGTCGACGTCGAGTCCGCCGATCCGCTGGAGCAGCGCGCCAAGGACAAGCACCTCAACTACGTGAAGCTGGACGGGTCGGTAGGGATTATCGGCAATGGCGCAGGCCTGGTGATGTCCACATTGGACGTCGTTGCTTATGCCGGCGAGCAGCGTGGGGGTGTCGAGCCCGCGAACTTCCTCGACATCGGTGGCGGCGCGTCGGCCGAGGTGATGGCCAACGGCCTGGAGATCATCCTGTCCGACCCCGACGTTCGGTCGGTCTTCGTCAACGTGTTCGGCGGCATCACCGCCTGCGACGCCGTGGCCAACGGCATCGTGAGTGCGTTCGACCTGCTCGCGGACCGCGGTGACGAGATCACCCGGCCGTTGGTCGTCCGGCTGGACGGCAACAACGCCGAGCTCGGGCGGCGCATCCTGACCGATGCCGCCCTACCCGGCGTGCAACAAGTCGACACCATGGACGACGCGGCCGACCGGGCCGCCGGGCTGGCTGGGGCATAACGCGATGGCGACAGCGAACGACGCTTGCGGAGTGAGCAAGTGAGCATCTTTCTGACCGAGAACTCGAGGGTCATCGTCCAGGGCATGACCGGCTCGGAGGGCACCAAGCACACGACGCGGATGCTCGCGTCGGGCACGAACATCGTCGGCGGCGTCAACCCGCGCAAGGCAGGGGAGAAGGTTGACTTCGACGGCGCGCTGATCCCGGTCTTCGGTTCGGTGTCGGACGCGATCGACGACACCGGCGCTGACGTCACCGTCGTCTTCGTCCCGCCGAAGTTCACCAAGGACGCCGTGATCGAAGCCGTCGACGCGTCCATCGGGCTGTGCGTGATCATCACCGAGGGCATCCCGGTGCACGACACCGCGGCGTTCTGGGCGCACGCCGCCGGGGGCTCGACGCGGATCATCGGCCCGAACTGTCCCGGACTGATCAGCCCGGGCAAGTCCAATGCCGGCATCATCCCGGCTGACATCACCAAGCCCGGTCCGATCGGGCTGGTCTCGAAGTCCGGGACGCTGACCTACCAGATGATGTACGAGCTTCGCGACATCGGTTTCTCGACCGCGATTGGCGTCGGCGGCGACCCGATCATCGGCACCACGCACATCGACGCGCTGGCTGCATTCGAGGACGATCCGGCGACCCGGGCCGTGGTCATGATCGGCGAGATCGGCGGTGATGCCGAGGAGCGCGCGGCCGCGTTCGTCCGCGACAACGTCAGCAAGCCGGTTGTCGGCTACGTCGCCGGGTTCACCGCACCGGAGGGCAAGACGATGGGCCACGCGGGCGCGATCGTGTCCGGTTCGTCGGGAACGGCCCAGGCCAAGAAGGAAGCCCTCGAGGCCGCCGGGGTACGCGTCGGCAAGACCCCGAGCGAGACGGCGCGGCTGATGCGGGAGTTGCTCGCCCGCCGTTGACCGGAGCCGCCGCCGTCTGTCCGGCGTCCGATTTAGCCGGTCGCGCGAGGGAAAATACCGTTCGGCGACTCGCGACGATGTCGTTCTCACCTGACGCTTACGCCGCTAGCTTGGCTCCGTCGGACCATCGCGATCTCTACCGAGGAGAACGGCATGACGTTCGAACCGCCCGAACAACCGCCTGAGCCACCTGTCGGATCGCAGCCCGCCGCGCCATCGCCGGAGCCGTACGCGCCCACGCCACCGCCTCCGCCACCTCAGGAATGGGCGGCACCGGCGCAGCCACCCGCGCAGTCCAGCGCGTTCAATCCCGCCGAGGTCAGCCCGTACGACTGGGGAATCCTCGCCGCGGGCTTCCTTGCCTTCATCTTCTCGCTGTTCAGCTACTACACCGCCAGCTTTGCCGGAATCAGCGCCAGCGAGAGCGCCTGGCACGGGTTCTTCGGCTGGTTCGCTGCGCTGGTGGCGCTCCTGTCCGCCGGTCTGCTCGCGGTGCACATCTTCGCGCCAGCCACGAAGCTTCCGGTTCCGGTTCGGCTCACCGTGCTGATCGGGTTCGCAGTCGCCGCGCTCTGCGTGATCCTGGCCGGCCTGATCGACGCAGAGAGCCTGCCCTCGCAGTTCTCCAGCGGGCGTGGTGCGGGCTACTACCTGAGCCTGATCGTCATCCTGGCCGGCGGGGTCGTCTCGTTCCTGCGACTGCGCGAAACCGGCGGCAGCCTGCCGTGGGAGAAGAAGGCCTGACCACGTCCATGATCATCTCTGTCGCGGCAGCGTGATATCGCAGCTCGAGCAGAGATGAGCGCGAACGGAGCGTGCCCGGTCGT
>DASXRA010000540.1:0-7006 GCA_036506855.1 Jatrophihabitantaceae bacterium | reverse complement strand
GACGAGATCCGCGGTCCATGGCCGGACGATGTCGATGCTCGTTCTTGATGCCAGCGCGGCGGTCGACTTACTGCTCCGTACATCGCACGACAAGCAACTGCGGCAGGCCATCGACGGGCAGGAGATCATCGCGCCGGAACTCATCGATGCCGAAGTACTCTCGGCTCTTGCCCGACATCAGCGAGCGGGCACCGTCGACCGCGCCCGCGCCGATCGAGCCGTGGAATCCTTTCGAGACCTGCCGTTCACCCGAGTCAGCCACGTCCTGCTCACCGACGCCGCGTGGCATTACCGGCATCGCGTGCGGACGGCCGACGGCTTCTATGTGGCGTGCGCCGCGCTGACGGGCGCGCACCTGCTGACTACCGACGGGCGCCTAGCGCGCGCACCGCTGCCCGGCGTGTCGATCCTGCTGGTCAGATGAGCGCCTGGGTCAGGTCGGCGATGAGGTCCTCGACGTCCTCGATGCCGACCGACAGCCGGACGAGGTCGCCGGGCACCTCCAGCGGCGAGCCGGCCGCGCTGGCGTGCGTCATGCGGCCCGGGTGCTCGATCAGCGACTCGACCCCGCCCAGCGACTCCCCGAGGATGAACACCGACGCCAGCTCGCAGACCTTCAACGCGGCCTCCTCGCCGCCGCGCAAGGTGAACGACACCATGCCGCCGAAGCCGCTCATCTGCTTGGCCGCGAGCTCGTGACCGGGATGTTCGGGCAGCCCCGGGTAGTACACCTTCGCCACGGCCGAATGCCCGGCGAGGAACGACGCGACGACGGCGGCGTTGGCGCAGTGGCGATCCATCCGGACGCCCAGTGTCTTGATGCCACGCAGTACCAGCCACGCGTCGAATGGCCCGGCGACGGCACCGATCGCGTTCTGGTGGAACGTGAGCTGCTCGGCCAGCCCGGCGTCGCCCACGACGAGCGCGCCGCCGACCACGTCGGAGTGCCCGCCCAGGTACTTCGTCGTGGAATGCACGACGACGTCCGCGCCCAGAGCGAGCGGCTGCTGCAGGTACGGCGAGGCGAACGTGTTGTCGACGACGAGCGTCGCACCGGCGTCGTGCGCGAGAGAGGCCAGCCCGGCGATGTCGGCGATGCCGAGCAGCGGGTTCGTCGGCGTCTCGCACCAGACGACGCGCGTTGACGGCCGAACCGCGGCACGCACGGCGTCGAGGTCGGCCAGCGGCACGGCCGTGTGCTCGATGCCCCACCGCGAGAGCACCCGGGCGATCAGCCGGAACGTGCCGCCGTACGCGTCGTCGGGCACCACGACGTGGTCGCCCGGCTGGCAGATCGCACGGAGCAGCGCGTCCTCGGCGGCGAGGCCGGACGCGAACGCCAGCCCGCGCACGCCGCCTTCGAGCGCCGCGAGGGCGTCCTCCAGGGCGGTACGGGTGGGGTTCGCGCTGCGGCTGTACTCGTACCCCCCACGCAGCCCGCCGACGCCGTCCTGCTTGTAGGTCGAGGTCGCGTAGATCGGCACGGTCACGGCACCGGTGAGCGAATCCGGCTCTTGCCCGGCGTGGATCGCGCGCGTATTGAAGCCCTGCCGGGCGGAGACGCCATCGTCCATGCCGTCACGATAGTTGGCCCGTTCACAGCCGCTGGACAGCCGGGGCCGTAACGGGCTGCCGGTACTCTCTGTCGCGATATGAGCGGAAAGCATTCCCGGCCGCAACGGACGTGGGCGGTCGCCGGCGCGGTGCTGACCGTGCTCGCACTGGTAGCGGTCGTCCTGGTCGTCACCCACCAGCTGCAAGGATCGACGCGCGCGGCCGGGCATACCACGACGAGCCCGACGCCGACACCGACACGACCGTCGTCGCCGCCGCCGAGCTCGACTCCCCCGCCCACACCGAGCTCGACGAAGCCATCGGCGACACACAAGCCGGCAGTCATGTCACGGGCCGCCGTCGACGGCATCGTCGGCAAGCTCAGCGAGCAGCGACCGGCCGGTGGCGTGTCAGTCGCGGTGGTCAACACCCGGACGCACGCGCGCTACGCCTACGGCTCGACCAGCGGTATGCGCACCGGCAGCGTCTACAAGCTGCTCGTCCTGGAGACGCTGCTGCTGCAACGCCAGGACGAGGGCAGCCAGCTCAGCGGCGACGACCTCTCGCTTGCCACCCCGATGATCGAGAACAGCGACAACGTCGCTGCGTACCAGCTGTTCCTCCGCATCGGCGGACGCGACGGGCTCGCCGACGGCGCGAAGCGGCTCGGCCTGACGCACACCGTCATCGGCCATGCCGATCCGGCGGTCACCACGACCAGCGCCCAGGACTACCTGCTGCTACTTGCGGCCCTCGAGCCGGCCGGCACGTCGAGCAAGCTCAGCTCGTACTCGCGATCGGCAACGCTCAACCTGATGGAGCACGTCGAGAGTGACCAGCGGTGGGGTGTCGGCGCCGTGGCCGACCCGGGCACGACGTTCGCCAACAAGAACGGCTGGCTCTCGGTCGACAACACCAACGGCCCGGGCGAGAACGACAACGGGCTGTGGCTGGTCAACAGCGTCGGCGTGGTCACGGTGCAGCACCAGCAGGTGCTGATGGCCGTCTTCACGCAGCACGGCCAGTCCTACGAGGACGGGGTCGAGCTGGTCGAGTCGTTGGCGAAGGCGATCGTCCGGGCCGTCGTCGCGACGGACTAGCCGGCGGCTGCGGCCCAGTACGCTGCCGTACGCTCCGGCCCAAATGAGCGAGAGGTACGCACGACCGCGGCGCCGGCCCATGGTTTCCGGGGCACCGCTGCTGGTTCTCGGCGTCGCTGCGGTCTTGGGTGTCGCGGCATGCGGGTCAAGCCCGACCGTCATATCCATCGCCGCGCCCACGCCGACGACGTCGCAGCCAAGCCCGACGCCGACGGCGCCACCGACACCGACGCCCACACCCACCCCGACCCCCACGACGCACGCACCGCCGAAACCCACGCCCCGCGCCCTGGCCGACAAGGCCGTCCGACGGCTCACCGCCCAGCTACCGGCCGGCGCGTTCTCCGTCGCGGCGCTGAACACGAAGACCGGCGCGCGGTACAGCTACGGCGCGGCGGGCGGCATGCGGACGGGCAGCGTCATCAAGCTGTGCATCCTCGAGGCGCTGCTGCTCGCGCACCAGGACGCGCACACGCGTGTCACCGACGCCGAGAACAAGAACGCCACCGCGATGATCGAGCACAGCGACAACGCGGCGACCGAGGAGATGTACGACGCGATCGGCGGGCGGGACGGACTCGTCGCAACCCTCCGGCGCTTCGGCATGAAGCACACCGTCGCGGGCCCGCTCCCCAACTACTGGGGGCTGACTGTGACGAGCGCGCCCGACTATCTCGCCGTGCTCGGCAACCTCGTCTCGGCCAAGCCGCTCGACGCGTACTCCCGCGGGTACGCGCTCAACCTGATGCGGCACGTCGAATCCGACCAGCGATGGGGCGTCGGCGTGGTCGCCGACCCGGGGACGACGTTCGCCAACAAGAACGGTTGGCTGGCAGTCGACCAGGACAACCCCGGCGGGCTCGGCGACCACGGGCTCTGGTTGATCAACAGCGTCGGCGTACTCACCGTGCATCACCAGCAGGTTCTGATGGCGGTGTTCACCCAGCACGGCGAGTCCTTCGAGGACGGCGTCGAGCTGGTCGAGGCGCTGGCCAAGGCGATCGCGCCGGCCGTCGCCTGACTCACAACCCCGCGGCGAGATGCCCGAGCAGATCCTGGCGGGTGATCACGCCCGCGGGCTTGCCGTCGATGTGCACGAGCAGCGCGTCCGCACCGCCCAGCGCCTGGATCGCGGCAGATACCGGTTCGCCTGATCCGATGATGGGGAGCGCCGGCGACATGTGCGGCTCGATCGAGTCGGCCAAGGACACCTTGCCGGCGAACAGGGCGTCGAGCAGCGCTCGCTCGGACACGGACCCGATGACCTCGCCAGCGGTAACCGGCGGTTCGGCCTTCACCACCGGCATCTGCGAGACGCCGTACTCGCGCAGGATGTCGATCACTTCGCGCACCGTCTCGTTCGGGTGCGCGTGCACCAGCGACGGCGTCTCGCCCGACTTCTCGCGCAGCACGTCGCCGATCGTGACGTGTCCCGATGACTGCAGGAATCCGTAGTCGGCCATCCACTTGTCGTTGAAGATCTTGGACAGGTAGCCGCGGCCGCCGTCGGGGAGCAGCACCACCATCACCGCGTCCGGCCCGAGCACCGCCGCCGCGCGCAGCGCCGCGACCACTGCCATGCCGCACGAGCCGCCGACGAGCAACCCCTCTTCGCGAGCCAGCCGGCGTGTCATGTCGAACGAGTCGCGATCGGAGACGGCGATGATCTTGTCGCACACCGTCCGGTCGTAGGTGTCGGGCCAGAAGTCCTCGCCGACGCCCTCGACGAGATAGGGACGCCCCGTGCCTCCGGAGTAGACCGAGCCCTCCGGGTCGGCGCCGATCACCTGAACGTGACCGCCGGACACCTCCTTGAGGTAGCGCCCGACGCCGCTGATCGTCCCCCCGGTGCCGACGCCGGCGACGAAGTGGGTGATGCGCCCGTCGGTCTGGTCCCACAACTCGGGGCCGGTCGTCTCGTAGTGCGAGCGAGGATTGCCCGGGTTGGCGTACTGGTCCGGCTTCCAGCCACCCGGCGTCTCGCGGGCGAGCCGGTCCGACACCGTGTAGTACGACCGCGGGTCCTCCGGCGCGACGGCGGTCGGGCACACGACGACCTCAGCACCGTACGCACGCAACGTGTCGATCTTGTCGCCGCTGACCTTGTCCGGGCAGACGAATATGCATTTGTAGCCGCGCTGCTGGGCGACGATCGCCAGGCCGATCCCGGTGTTGCCCGACGTCGGCTCGACGATGGTGCCGCCGGGCTTGAGCTCACCGGACTCCTCCGCCGCCTCGATCATCCGAACTGCGATGCGATCCTTGACCGAACCACCCGGGTTGAAGTACTCAACCTTCGCCAGGACGGTCGGCGCTAGATCCCCGGTGACGCTGCGAAGCCGGACCAACGGGGTGTTGCCGATCAGATCGACCAGCGATTCGTAGTAGCGCATGCGGGAGAGGTTAACCTCGATCTCCGGGCACCTGCCGGTTGAAATCCACGCACCGAAGGGGGCGACATGAGCCGGGCTACGCGCGCGAGGCGTATCGCCACTGCTGCAGCCGTCGGCGGCGGCGGCGTCGGTGCGCTCGGACTGCTCGGCGGGGCCGCGCTCTACGGGTTGCTCATCGGCGAGACCAAGCTCGCCCGGCGCCGCATCCCGCCCGCCTTGTCCTCGTTGCCGAACTCGCACGGCACGACCTGGCGCGCGGACCGCGTGAGCTCGACGCGTCCGCCCCTTCGAATGGCGATGCTCGGCGACTCGACGGCCGCGGGATACGGCGTGCATCGCGACCTCGACACCCCCGGCGCTCGCCTGGCAATCGGCATCTCGGCCGTGGCGCGGCGTCCGGTGCACCTGGCGAACGTCGCGGTCGTGGGTGCGGAGTCCAGCCACCTGCCTGGGCAGGTCGCCGAGATCGTCGAGCCGCTCGACCTCGCCGTGATCTTCGTCGGTGCCAACGACGTGACCCACCGGGTGAAGCCCGCTGAGTCGGTACGGCACCTCGGAGACGTCGTGCAGGCGCTGCGCGCGGCCGGCGCCGAGGTCGTGGTGGCCACCTGCCCCGACCTCGGCACGATCCGCCCGCTGGCCCAACCGCTGCGCTACGTGGCGCGCCGGCTCTCGCGCAACCTCGCCGCCGCGCAGACCATCGCCGTCGTCGAGGCGGGCGGGCGCACCGTGTCGCTCGGCGACCTGCTCGGCCCGCTGTTCGCCGAGCGCATGGAGTTGTTCAGCGAGGACCAGTTCCACCCGTCCGCGCAGGGGTACGCGCACGCCGCCGACGCGATCTTGCCGTCCGCGCTGGACGCGCTGGGCCTGCGCACCCGGGCGCGCTCGGCCAGCGCCTTCACGACGCGACGCGCCCGCCCGGTCGCCAAGGCTGCGGCCCAGGCCGCTGCCCGTCCCGGCACGGAGGTCGCCGCCGCCGAGGTGCACGGCGAGACCGAAGGACGGCGCGGGCGATGGGCACGGCTGCGGCGGCGCCGTCCGCAGGAGCCGCTGCAGACCTCGCCCGAGCAGGCTCACCCGATAGCCGAAGATCCGCCACTGTCGAGGAGTACCGCATGACCGTGCTTCCCGCAGCCCTCCTCCGCTCCGCTCCTCGCTCCGTTCCTCGCTCGCTAGCGCTCGCTGCGGTACTCGCTGCGATGCTCACTACGGAAGTCTGCTCATGACCGAGGCCGTAATCGTCGCCACCGCGCGTTCGCCGATCGGCCGCGCCGGCAAGGGCTCGCTCGTCGACGTCCGTCCCGACGACCTGACCGCTCAGGTCATTCGAGCAGCGCTCGAGAAGGTGCCGCCCGTGCTACAGGATCCGGGCATGATCGAGGATCTGTACCTCGGCTGCGGACTGCCCGGTGGCGAGCAGGGCTTCAATCTGGCGCGTGTCGTCGCCGTCCAGCTCGGATACGACGCGCTGCCCGGCGCGACGATCACCCGCTACTGCTCGTCGTCGCTGCAGACCACGCGGATGGCGTTCCATGCGATCAAGGCAGGCGAGGGCGACGTGTTCATCTCGGCCGGCGTCGAGATGGTGTCGCGGTTCGTGCACGGTTCGTCGGACTCGTGGCCGGACACGCACAACCCGGTCTTCGCCGACGCCGAGGCGCGCACCGTCGAGGCGGCGGCCGGCGGTCACACGTGGCACGACCCGCGCCACGACAACACGCTGCCCGACATCTACGTCCCGATGGGCCAGACGGCCGAGAACCTCGCCCAGGTCGAGGGAATCACGCGCGAGGAGATGGACCACTTCGGCGTCCGCTCGCAGAACCTTGCCGAGCAGGCGATCAACGACGGCTTCTGGGCACGCGAGATCACGCCGGTCACGACGCCGGCCGGAGTCACGGTGTCGGCCGACGACGGGCCGCGGGCCGGCGTCACCTACGAGGCCGTGTCGCAGCTCAA
>DASXRA010000539.1:0-6959 GCA_036506855.1 Jatrophihabitantaceae bacterium | reverse complement strand
TCGGTGTCGCCCGGTGCGAAGTCGACGGCCCGCTGGCGCAGCGCGCCTACGCGATCCTCGGCCCGCGCCACGTCGGTGATCCGCCGGTCGGCGAACACGCCGAGCGGGTCGTAGGAGATGCGGTCCGGCGGTGCGCCGTTCCACCACGTGACCACCGGCGCATCCGGCGCGAGCAGTGGCAGCGTGACCGACTCGGCGTGCAGCGCCAGCCGGCCGTACATGCGCAGGACGACCGCCTCACCCGGCCCGAGACGACCGCCGAGCAGCACCTCGGCGTCCAGGCGGGGGACCGGCGCGTCGATCTGGCGGCGGATCACCATCAGCAGACGCATCGGATGCTTGCTCGCGGCGATCGTCGCGGCCTCTTCGGCTTCGGCGACGTCGCGTTCGTCGACGACCACAACGAGCGTGAGCGCGATCCCGCTCGTGACGGCGCCGCCCGTGCGCCGCTCGGCGGCGAGCGCCTTGACGACGGCGGTGCCGGTCGTGTCCCAGAGCGTTGTCATGCCCCACTCCTCATGGCCGGCGCCACTGACGGCCGTCTCGGGCCAGCATCGCGTCGGACTCCTTGGGCCCCCACTCGCCAGCGCGGTACAGGTACGGGTCGTGGTCGGCCCAGAACTCCTCCAGCGGGTCGATCACCCGCCAGGACGCCTCGACCTCGTCGTTGGGCGGGAAGAGCCGCGCGTCGCCGATCAGCACGTCGAGGATCAGCCGCTCATACGCCTCGGGCGAGGACTCGGTGAACGCCTCGCCGTAGAGGAAGTCCATCGCGACGTCGCGGACCTCCATCTCCGTGCCCGGCACCTTCGAGCCGAACTTCAGCGTGACTCCCTCGTCGGGCTGGACCCGGATCACGAGCTGGTTGTGGCCGAGCTCCTGGGTGTCGGTCTGGCTGAACGGGAGGTGCGGCGCCTTCTTGAACAGCACGCCGATCTCGGTGACGCGGCGGGGCAGCCGCTTGCCGGTGCGCAGGTAGAACGGCACGCCGGCCCAGCGCCGCGTCTCGATACCCAACCGTACGGCGGCGTACGTCTCGGTCCTCGAGTCGGCCGCGATGTCCTTCTCGGCGCGGTAGGCCGCAGCGCGCTCGCCGGCAAGCCAGCCCTGGTCGTACTGGCCGCGGATCGCGTAAGCGCCGAGATCCGGCGGCAACGAGATCGCCCGGAGCACCTTGAGCTTCTCGGTGCGGATGGCCTGCGCGGCGAAGTCGACGGGCTCCTCCATCGCGGTCAGCGCGAGCAGCTGGAACAGGTGGTTCTGCAGCACGTCGCGTGCGGCCCCGGTGGCGTCGTAGAACGCGGCACGCCCGTCGATGCCGACGTCCTCGGCCATGGTGATCTGCACCGAGTCGACGTAGTGCGAGTTCCACACCGGCTCGAACAGCTGGTTGGCGAACCGCAGCGCCAGGATGTTCTGGACCGTCTCCTTGCCGAGGTAGTGGTCGATGCGGAACACGTCCTGGGCAGTGAACACGGTGTCGACGAGCCGGTTCAGTTCGAGCGCGCTCGGCAGGTCGTGCCCGAACGGCTTCTCGACGACGACTCGCCGCCAGCCGCCGCTGCGGTCGTTGCTGGCCAGGCCCGTCCGCTCCATCTGCTTGAGCACCACGGGGAACATGCTCGGCGGGATCGACAGGTAGAACGCAGCGTTGCCCCTGATGCCGTGGCTGTCGCGCAGCTCGTCGAGCGTCTTGGCGAGGGCGTCGAAGGCCGCGTCGTCGTCGAAGGATCCCGGCACGAACTGGATGTCGTCGCAGAGCCGCTTCCACACCTCTTCGTTCCACGGTGTGCGGGCGTGCGCCCTGGCCGACTTCTTCGCCAGCGCCGCGAAGTCGCCGTCGCCCCAGTCGCGCCGAGCAAAGCCGAGCAGGACGAAGTCGGCCGGCAACAGGCCGCGGTTGGCCAGGTCGTAGATCGCCGGCAGTAGCTTCTTGCGCGCCAGATCGCCGGTGACGCCGAACACGACCAGCGCGCAGGGCTCCGGCACGCGGGGCAGCCTGCGATCGGCCGGGTCGCGCAGTGGGTTGCGACCGGTCGCGGGTTCGAGGACGGCGGACGCGGGCGGCCCGACGGGCGGGGCGACAGGCGTCGCCGGTATGACGGCGGCCGCGCCCGGTACGACGGCCGATGCCGAGGGTTGTGCGGCGATGGTCGGTTCGTCGCGCTCCGCTCCCGCCTCAGCGTGGAAATCGGGACGTGCCTCCGCCGCCGCTCGCTGGCCGTCGTCGGTCACGGTGCTCCTTCGTCGTCTCGCCGCGGCTCAGCCGGCCGCCGCGTTCAGCTGGCCCTGCAGGCTCTCGCGCAACTGGGTCCACGAATCGTCGAACTTCTGCACACCCTCGACCTCGAGCAGTTCGACGACGTCGTCGTACTCGATGCCGAGCCCGGCCAGGTCGTCGAGGACTTGCTGGGCGTCACGGTACTGGCTGGTGACGGCGTCGCCGGCGATCACGCCGTGGTCGGCGACTGCGTCGAGCGTGGCCTCGGGCATCGTGTTGACCGTGTTCGGCGCGACCAGTTCGACGACGTACATGGTGTCGTCGTAGGCCGGGTCCTTCACGCCGGTGGACGCCCACAGCGGCCGTTGCGAGTTGGCGCCTGCTGATTCGAGCGCCTTCCAGCGATCGGAGCCGAACACCTTCTCGTAGCGTTCGTAGGCCAGCCTGGCGTTGGCGATGCCCGCCTTGCCGCGCAAGCCCTGTGCCGCGTCGGTGCCGATCTTGTCCAGGCGCTTGTCGACCTCGGTGTCGACGCGGGAGACGAAGAACGACGCGACCGAGCGGATCGTCGACAGGTCGACGCCCTTGGCCTGGGCCGCTTCCAGACCGGTGAGGTAGGCGTCCATGACCTTGTCGTAGCGGTCGAGGGAGAAGATCAAGGTGACGTTGACGCAGATGCCTGCCTCGGTGGCCGCGGCGATCGCCGGCAGTCCCGCCTCGGTCGCGGGGATCTTGACGAACGCGTTCGGCCGGTCGACCAGCCACCACAACGCCTTCGCCTCGGCGATCGTCTTGTCGGTGTCGTTGGCGATGCGCGGGTCGACCTCGATCGACACGCGTCCGTCGAGACCGTTCGTGCGGTCATACGTGGGACGCAGCACGTCGCACGCCCAGCGGATGTCGTAGGCAGTCAGCAGGCGCACCGACTCGTCGAGCGAGACCCCGCGGGCGCCGAGGTCGCGGATCTGCTCGTCGTACGCGGTGCCCTTCTCCATCGCCTTCTGGAAGATCGTCGGGTTGCTCGTGACGCCGACGACGTGCTTGGTGTCGACGAGTTGTTGGAGGTTGCCGGTGGCCAGCCGCTCACGGCTGATGTCGTCGAGCCAGATCGATACGCCTTGAGCCGACAGGTCGGCGAGTGCGCTGGTCATTTCTCGACTCCGCGCTCGTTCCGCTCCTCGCTCGCTGGCGCTCGCTGCGATGCTCGCTCGCTGTCGTCTTCGTTCATGATCGCTCCCTCAATTGCCTGTGGTCGTTCCGGTGATCTTGCCGACGCGGTCGAGCGCGCCGTGCGCCGCTGCGACGACGCGGTCTGGGGTGAAGCCGAACTGCTCGAACACCACCGAGCCGGCCGCGCTGGCGCCGAAGTGGTTGATCGCAACTATCTCGCCCGCCTCGCCGACGATCTCGCGCCAGCCCAGTGGGACTCCGGCCTCGATGCTCACCCGCGCCTTAACACTCGGCGGCAGGACATGCTGCCGGTACGCGTCGTCCTGTGCGTCAAACCACTCCAGGCACGGCAGTGACACGACCCGGGTCGGCGTGCCCTCGGCCTCCAGCCGCTCGCGGGCGGTAACGGCGAGCGACACCTCGGAGCCGGTGGCGATGAGCAGGACTTCCGGTGCGCCGTTGGACGCCTCTTCGAGGATGTAGCCGCCCTTGCCTGCGTCGACGACCTTGGCCGGGTCGAGCACTGGCAGGGCCTGGCGGGTGAGCGCGATTCCGGCCGGCCGGTCGGTGTGTTCGAGGATCGCCTGCCACGCGACTGCGGTCTCGTTCGCGTCCGCCGGGCGCACGATGTCCAGGCCGGGGATCGCCCGCAGCGCGGCGAGCTGCTCGATCGGCTGGTGCGTCGGGCCGTCCTCGCCGAGCCCGATGGAGTCATGCGTCCAGACGTAGATGGTCGGGATCTGCATCAGCGCGGCGAGGCGCACCGGAGGGCGCATGTAGTCGCTGTACACGAGGAACGTGCCGCCGTAGACGCGGGTGCCGCCGTGCAGCGTGATGCCGTTGAGGATCGAGCCCATGGCGTGCTCGCGAATGCCGAAATGCAGGGTGCGCCCGTACGGCCCGCCGGACCACTCCTTGGTCTGGTGCTCGGCGGGGATGAAGCTGGGCTCGCCCTCCATCGTCGTGTTGTTGCTCTCGGCGAGGTCGGCCGAGCCGCCCCACAGTTCGGGCAGTACGGGTGCCAGCGCGGTGAGGATCTTGCCGGACGCGGCCCTGGTGGCCAGCGAGTTCGGCTTGCCGTCCTTCTCGGTCGGGAACGCCGGCAGCGCGTCCGCCCACCCGTCGGGCAGCGTGCGGGTCAGCATGCGGTCGAAGAGCGCCCTGCGGTCCGGGTTGGCGCCGGCCCAGGCGTCGAACCCCGGCTGCCACTCGGCGTGGGCCCCCCGGCCGCGGTCGATGACCTCGCGCGCATGGGCGAGCATCTGCTCGTCGACCGGGAAGTGGACGTCGGGGTCGAAGCCGAGGATCTCCTTGGTCGCGCGGACTTCGTCCTCGCCGAGCGCAGATCCGTGTGCCTTGCCGGTGTTCTGCTTGTTCGGGGCAGGCCACGCGATGATCGTGCGCACCGCGACGATCGACGGGCGGTCTGTCTCGGCCTGAGCCGCCGCAACGGCTTCCTCCAGCGCGACGACGTCCTCGCCGGAGTCGACCCGCTGCGTGTGCCAGCCGTAGGCCTCGTAGCGCTTGAGCACGTCCTCGGAGAACGCGACGTTCGTGTCGTCCTCGATCGAGATGTGGTTGTCGTCGTAGAACATGATCAGGTTGCCGAGCTGGTGGTGGCCGGCCAGGCTCGACGCCTCGCCCGAGACACCCTCTTCGAGGTCACCGTCGCCGCAGAACACGTAGATCCGGTGGTCGAACACCGACTTGCCGGGCGCGGCGTCCGGATCCCACAACCCGCGCTCACGGCGTGCGGCCATCGCCATGCCGACCGCGTTGCCGACGCCCTGCCCGAGCGGGCCGGTGGTCGTCTCGACGCCGATCGTGTGGCCGTGTTCGGGATGTCCGGGCGTGAGCGACCCCCACGTCCGCAGCCGCTTCAGGTCGTCCAGTTCGAGGCCGTAGCCGCTGAGGAACAGCTGGATGTATAGCGTCAGCGACGAGTGGCCGTTGGACAGGACGAAGCGGTCGCGGGCGACCCAGTTCGGATCGGACGGATCGTGGCGCAGCACGCGCTGGAACAGCAGATACGCGAGTGGCGCGAGGCTCATCGCCGTGCCCGGGTGCCCGTTGCCCGTCTTCTGCACGGCGTCCATCGCCAGCACCCGGATGGTATCGACGGCTTTCGTGTCGAGATCGGCCCACCAGTCCGGATGGGTCTGCGGGAGCTGTTCTGCGCCCTGACGCTGGGTGACGCTCACGAATGTCCGGTCCCTTCTGGTGTGGTTCCGCGGCCGATTTTCGGGCTGGCCGAGCCCTGCGGCAGCGCTCAGTGTGAAGCCTAACCACTCACGTGTCGTCGGGGCGGCCAGGCGGGTGAACAAGCGGTGACCGAGACAGCCGGGAGCGCGTGCGATCGTCCGTCGTTCGGCGGATACCCTGACCCGGTGACGCAGACTCCGGTTGCGCCCCCTCCGGCGGGCCCAGCACGGATCTCGCCGACCCCGATCGTGCTGCGACCCTCTCGCAGGACGCACGTCAAGGCCTACATCGCGCTGACCAAGCCGCGCATCATCGAGTTGCTGCTGGTCACCACCCTGCCCGCGATGATCGTCGCGGCAGGCGGGCTGCCGCGCGTCGCCGTCGTCGTGGCGACGATGGTCGCGGGGACGCTCGCCGCCGGCAGCGCGAACGCTCTCAACTGCTACATCGACCGCGACATCGACGCCGTCATGCGCCGCACCGGGCACCGGCCGCTCGCCCGCCACGAGGTCTCGCCGCACGGAGCGCTGGTCTTCGGTGTCGGGATCGGCGTGGTCGCTGTCGCGGTCATGGGGCTGGCGACCAACTGGCTCGCGGCCGGCCTGACAGCCGCGGCGATCGGCTTCTACGTCATCGTCTACACGCTGCTGCTCAAGCGGCGCACCGCGCAGAACATCGTGTGGGGCGGCGCGGCGGGGTGCATGCCTGTGCTGATCGGCTGGGCGGCGGTCACCGGCAGCCTGGCGTGGGCGCCGTTCATCATGTTCGGGATCGTCTTCTTCTGGACGCCTCCGCACTTCTGGGCGCTCGCGATCCGATACCGCGAGGACTACCGGCGCGCAGGTGTGCCGATGCTGCCGGTGGTCGCATCGCCCGTGCGCGTGGCCGGCGAGATCGTCATCTACGCATGGCTGACTGTTGCGACGTCGCTGGCGCTCTGGCCGGTCGCCACCGGATGGGTGTACGGCCTGCTCGCAGCCTCGGCCGGTGCCGTGCTGCTCGTCGCAGCGCATCGGCTGCTCTCACGCACGAAGGCGGGCCAGGACGGCCGGCCGATGCGGCTGTTCCACCTGTCCAACAGCTACCTGGCGTTCGTGTTCGTCGCGATGGCCGTCGACACGTTCATCCGCTGAACGTCGTCGGCAGTCGACTGATCGTCGACATCTGGGGTCTTGTGTTGGTGAGTCGCGGGCCTCCTCGGTGATCATGTCGCGGTTGACCGCGCGACACAGCCGTCTGCGGCGCAGGCAGACGCGACATGATCAAGGACGGGTCGCCGCGAGGAGCGCTTGCGGGAGAGCACGAGAACGGGCGGCAGTCGCGAGAGTCCCGCGGCGATCAGCGCGGGATGGTCACCTTGAACGTC
>DASXRA010000538.1:0-1639 GCA_036506855.1 Jatrophihabitantaceae bacterium | reverse complement strand
GTAGGCCACCACGCAGACGGCCGCGCCTACCGCCAGGAGCACGACGCCGCCGGTCGAGTTGTACGCGCGCAACGTCGTCGACTGAGTGCCGAGCAGCAGCAACACCAGCCACGGCGCGGCGACCGCCAGCCGGGCGGCGTTGACGACCCAACCCTGACGGGTCTCGAGCTCCGACCGGGTCCGTGCGTCGGAACGCAGCAGCTCCGACAGCGTGCGCAGGACGGTGCCCAGGTCGCTGCCGCCGACCTCGCGGGCCACCCGCATCGTCTCGCAGACGCGGTCGCCGACCGGATCGGCGAGGTCGTCCTTCAACGCGTCCAGGCACTCGCCGAACCGCCCGGTCGCGCGATAGGCAGCGCTGAAGCGGGCGAACTGCGGGCGCAGCGGCTCGGGCCCACGCAGCGCGAGCGCCGACAACCCCTCCGGCAACGACATCCCCGCGCGGACCGCCGATGCCATGTTGTCGACGGCCTCGGGCCAGAGCTCGCGCAGCGCGACCTGCCGGCGACGGCGCATCCGGCGCAGCACCATGATCGGCCCGAAGAACGCGAACACTGCGAACGACGCGGCAACCGCGAGAGTGGACGTGAGCGCCACCACGAGAACGCCGACAACGAGCGAGCAGAGCACCTGCGCACCGAGCAGTTGCGTCGAACCGATGCCGTCGACACCCGCCTGGCGCAGCAGGTCGACGCGACGGGAAACCCAGCCCGGAGCACCACGACTGCGCCGCCGCGGCGCGCGCGCACCGCTGCGCCAGATGAGTAGCAGGCCCGTGCCGAACATCAACCCCAGCAGCGCGCCCACGTCAGCTCTCCCCCACCGCATGTGGCCCGATCCGGTGCGTGCCGCGGTCGGCGCGATGGCCGAGCGCAGAGATCAGGTCGATGCCGGCCGCCTCGAACCGCTCGGGGTGCGGTGGGTAGCCGTCGGCCCGTTCGAGCCGCCCACCACGGGAAACGAAGATGTCGGACGTCTCGATGACGTCGCCCTCGACGCGTCCGGGGACGGCGACGATCTCGCTGACACGACGGTGCCCGGACGCGTCCGAGCCAAGATGCACGACCAGGTCGACGCTGGCCGCAACGGTCGGCACGACGAACGCCGCGGACACGTTCTCGCCAGCCAGCAGCGGCAACGTGCACATCTTGACCAGCGCCTCTCGCGCGGAGTTGGCGTGCAGCGTGCACATGCCGGGCAGTCCGGAGTTCAAGGCGATCAGCAGGTCGAGGCACTCCTCCTGGCGCACCTCGCCGACGATCAGCCGCTGCGGACGCATGCGCAGCGCTTCCTTCACCAGCCGGCGCAGCGGGATCTCGCCACTGCCCTCGAGATTGGCCTGCCTCGTTTGCATTGACACGACGTCGGGAAGGGCGACCTGCAACTCGAAGACCTCTTCGACCGTGACGACCCGCTCGCGCGCCGGGATGGCCGTGCACAGGGCGTTCAGCGTCGTGGTCTTGCCCACCTGGGTTCCGCCGGACACCAGGATGTTCAGGCCCGCCGCCACACTCGCCTCGAGGAAGCGGGTGGCCTGCTCGGTCAGCGAGCCGGCGGCCATCAGCTCGTCCAGCGAATGCAAACCCATGACGAACTTGCGGATGTTCACCGCCATGTGCGAGCGAGTGATCTGCGGGAT
>DASXRA010000537.1:0-3472 GCA_036506855.1 Jatrophihabitantaceae bacterium | reverse complement strand
GCCGCGGGTATGCGCCGCAGCGCCTCGCCGGCTGTCGCCGCTTCGCCGACGACGACGATCCCGGGCTGCTCCTCCAGCACGTCGGCAATACCGCGCCGGACGATCTCGTGGTCGTCGAGCAGGAAGACGCGGATGTCCTCGGTCAGTTCAGCGGAATCGTCCATCGCAAATGCGTTCCTTCGTGATCGGGTGTGGTGAGTTCTCCCCCGTGCCGCTCTGCGCGGTCACGCAGGTTCGCCAAACCGCTGCGGCGAGCGGCCTCGCCGATTCCGACGCCGTTGTCGATCACGTCGACCGACAGCTGCGCGGAGGTCGCGGTCACCTCGACGTCGACCTGGCTGGCCTGAGCGTGGCGGGCGACGTTGGACAGCGCCTCGCGGACGACGGCCAGCAGATCCTCGACGACCGGTTCGGGCACGACGGCGTCGAGCGGGCCGGTGAAGCGCAGCCGCGGGGAGAAGCCCAGCGTCTCGGTCAGCTCGCCGGCGACGTCGACCAGCTGCGTGCGCAGCGTCCCGGTCTCCGGCCCGAGCGAGCCGCGCAGCTCGAAGATCGACGTGCGGATCTGCCGGATCGTCGCGTCGATGTCACCGACGACCTGGGCCAGCCGCTCGCCCCGGCGATCACCGGCCAGGCCCGACGCCACGCTCTGCACGGTCAGTCCGGCGGCGAACAGCCGCTGGATGACGTGATCGTGCAGGTCGCGCGCGATCCGGTCGCGGTCCTCGAGCAGCACCATGCGCTGCTGGTCGAGGCGGGCGTCGGACAGTTCCAGCGCGATGGCCGCATGGTTGGCGAACGTCGTCGCCATGTCGAGGTCGGCCTCGTTGAAGCGGCGCCGCCCGTGCAGCCGGCCCACCATGAGCGCACCGCGAATTCGTGACGCTCCGACCAGCGGAATCGCCATGACCGGCCCGACCGGCATGACCTCGGACAGGTGCACCGTGAAATTGCGCTCCTGCCGCACGTCGCCGACCAGGACCGGGCGTCCGGACTGGATCGCGACCGCGGACAGCGTGCCCTCGATCGGGTAGGTGACGGCGGTGAGTGTCCTGGCGTGCTCGCCGGTTGCGACCTCGACCATTACGTGCTTCTCGTCCGCGGTCGGCAGCACGACCGTGACGACATCGGCCTCGGCCATGTCGTGCAGGCGCCGCGCGATCACCCGCAGCGGAGGTTCGCCCTCGGTCGACAGCAACTGGCGGGTGATCTCGGTGGACGCCTCGAGCCAGAGCTGCCTGCGGCGGGCCTCGTCGTAGAGCCGCGCGTTCTCGATCGCGGTCGCGGCCGTCGCCGCCAGCGCGGACACTAGCTCTTCGTCCTCGGCGGTGAACTCGCCGCCTTCACTCTCGCTGAGGTAGAGGTTGCCGTACACCTCGTCCCGGATCCGGATCGGCACGCCCAGGAAGCTCTTCATCGGGGGGTGGTGATCGGGAAAGCCGACCGAGCGCGGGTCGTCGGTGATCGCGGCGAGTCGGATCGGGCGTGGGTCGTCGATCAGCGCGCCGAGCAGTCCCTTGCCCTCCGGCAGATGGCCGATTCGCACCACCGTTGCGTCATCGACCCCGACATGGATGAACTGCTCGAGGCCGCTGTCCGGACTCAACACGCCAAGCGCCGCGTAGCGCGCATGTACGAGCTCGCGGGCGGCCTCGATGATCCGGCGCAGCACGTGCGGCAGGGCCAGGTCACTGGCAATCTCGCGGCTGGCGGACAGCAGGCCGCGCAGCCGGTCGCGCGCGCCGATGACGTCCTGTGCCCGCTCCACGAGCGCGGCGAGCAGATCGTCGAGCTCCAGGTGCAAGGTGTCAGGCGCCCGGGCCGGGGCCGGCTCGGGCGCCGTGCCACGCTCAGCGTCGCCCGACATGACTGAAACGGTAGCCGCCCCGTGCTCCGATCGGTGTGATCTTCGCTCAGTCAGTCTCGGTAAGCACGTCCACCAGGCGGCGCCGACGTGATGCCGGGGTCTTCGGGGCGCGCCCGATCCGTAGTAGTACGTGTGGGTTCATGTCGAGGCCCAGCTCGTCGCGCAACGCGGCCCTCGTGCGTGGCATCTCGATGACCTGGGTCAACGGACTGGCGGCATAGCCCTGCCGGGTTACTTCCAGCAGGACGTGCTCGAGCGCTTCGCCGGCACGCAGCCAGGCGATCGGCCGATCCTCGAGGGTGCCGAGCAGCAACAGGCACTGGTTCATGCTCGAATGCGTCTCGACGGGCAGCCAGCCCATGCCGTGCGTGTCGAAGTCGCGGATCGGCACGTCGTCGTGGGCGCCCTCGTCGACGTGTGGCACCGCGAGCGCGGGTACGCCGTCGCGACGCCGCGGGTCATCCGTGGTCCACGAGCGCAGTTCCGCGCGATAGGCGGGGTTGGCGTTCTGGTCCCGGTCGGCCTGCTGGCTCAGCCGCGCCGTGGTCAGCCGATGCTCCGGACTGGTGATCTCGAACAGCTGCCCGCCTTCGGCTTCGGCCGCCGCGACGAGGCTGTACACCACGTCGGCTGGCACCGGGTCGGCGGCGAAGCGGCGCCGGTTCGTCTGGCGCAGTTCGACCACCGCGTCCAAGGCGCCGATCGGTGATCGATCGGCCGCCTCGGACAGCGTCAGGCGGGCGAGCAGGTCCGGCTTGGCCGGGTCGGGGTACCGCTCGACGTTCGCGTCGTAGCCGGCCGCTGCGAGTGCGACGCGGGCGTTGAACAGTGCGCACCCGCAGCTGATGATCAACTGCCGCCCGGTCGGGTCGAGGACCCGCAGCTTGCGGGTCCAGGTGGCATGGATCTCGAGGGTGTCGTGCCCGATGACGAACCGCCACGGCTGGGTGTTGTGCACCGAAGGCGCGAGGGTCGCTCGGATCGCGGCCTGGCGCAGCGCTTGCGCCGGCCTGGTGTGCGTTTGCGAGGTCACGGTTATCCCCTGTTCCGTTCTGTCACGCGACAATGCTTCGGTCACGCGACGATGAGTGGCGTGCGGTCGGGCTCGTTGGATGCCGGCGGTGGTTCGAGCGCGCCACGAGCGTGAGCGAAGCCGAGCGCCGACAGGACCGTCATCACGATCGCGCCGAGCAGTGCGACTCCGGCAGCCCAGAACGCGATGTCACCCATCTTGCCGAATGCGTACGCGTCGAGGAGCAGGCCACGCAGCGTCTCACCGCGGAATACGGTCTGCACCTTGCCTGCGAGCGCGGCGTCGTCCGGGTTGGCAAGCGAGGCCGAGGAGAGCTGCGCGTAGGTCTGACCGCCGCCGATCTTGGCCACGTGCACAGCGATGAAGTGATCGGCGTAGGCGTGTGCCTGCGTTCCGTTGACCAGCTGCTTGCCGGCGTACTTCTCGAGGTACGGCTTGATCTGCGGATCGGCCAGGCTTTCGCTGCCCTTGGCCGGGAAGTAGATCTTCTGGGCCGCGAGCTGCGTATGCACCTCGTGGTCGACGAAGCTGTGCGCCCAGTACAGCAGCGCGGATGCGATCAGCAGAACGGC
>DASXRA010000536.1:0-7090 GCA_036506855.1 Jatrophihabitantaceae bacterium | reverse complement strand
CTCGCGGTTCCTGGCCACCGCCGGGGCGTCCGGCGCGATTTACGGGCTGTTCGCCGCCGCCCTGCTCCTGGCGCGCGAGCTGCAGGTCAACATGCAGCTGCTGGTCGGCACGATCGTGCTCAACTTCGTGTTCACGTTCGGCGTGCCCGGCATCTCGAAATACGGGCACGTCGGCGGCTTCATCGCGGGCGGTCTGGCGACCGCAGCTATCGCGGGTGTGCCGTGGAAGCGGCGCCGGCTGCCGACTCAGGTGCAGATCTCGGGGCTGGCCGGGCTTTTCGCCGTGATCGTGCTTGTCGTTGTCTGGCGTACCGCTGTTCTCGCCTAGTGCCGCGCGCGCGGGTCGAAGGCCTCCAGCATGCCCAGGACGGTGCGCGGGTCGTCGCCGAGGGCCCGGCGGCTGAACACGACGAGGAACGGCCCGGCGTCGATCTCCAGGGTGCGGCTCATCAGGCCGAGCCGGGTGCGCTCGTCGACCCGGATCGCGTCGATGTCCGCCCAGGCCAGGTCGGTGCGGGCAGTCGGGGTGCGAACGCGCAGCCCATCCCGCGACGCGGTGAGCCTGGGCCAGAAGACGAGATCGGTCGCGACATAGCTGCCGAGGATCAGCGCGCTCAGCCCGGCAAGCAGTCGCCCGGCCGGATCCTGCGACCAAACGACAATGCCGATCGCCGCCAAGGTGAGCGCGGCCCACAACGCGGCAAGCCGGCGATCGGGACCGAACCGGCAGGTGGGCGAGCGGGCCAGATCGCCGGGCCCGTCGCGATCATCGTGCTGGGGCTCGCCGATGACCGAACCTCCGCATCATGACCGGTTCGCGCGTCGCGTCGAGGTTATCCACAACCTTGTCCCCAGGTGGGGATAAAACTACAGCCGTGTAATCACTGCGGCGCGTCAGCGCCAGCGGACGGCCATCACGAGACCGACCATCATGATCCCGAACGCCACCATGAAGTTCCATGCGCCGATGTCCTTGATGACCGGGACTCGTTCGCCGGCGATGTAGTACACGGCGATCCAGGCCAGCCCGACGAGGAGCACGCCGACCATCACGATCGGGTACCAGGTGGGGCTCGGCGCGAGGGCCCTCGCGGTCGGGGCGGCCGACGATGACGACGGGACCTTGACAACACGATCGGTCTTCTTGCGGACCTTCGACTTGGGCACTGCAACTCCTCGGGTACGCCGGGCGATGGCGCCGGCGTGCTGCGGCTAGCGTAGTCGGCGGACGAGAACCGATGCACGAATCGGGTTCCGGCGACAGTACGGGAAGGCGGATCTGGTGCGACTGCCGGGCGTCGCGGCCACGCGGGCGCGGACTGCCGGGTCGCGCGTGCTGGCTTCGCTGCGCAAGCCTACGGCCTCGGGCTGGCGGTGGCTCGTGCCGGCCAGTTGCCTGCTCGCCGGCCTGCTCTTCGCGACCAGTGCGCACGTCTCGCGCGGCACCGAACTGCGCTCGCCGCAGAACGCCACGCTCGCCGGACTGGTGCGCACGGCCGAGCAGGCAGTGGGTCGCGAGTCCGACCAGCTCGCCGCGTTGCAACGCCAGATCTCGGCGGCGACAGATCAGGCCGGCAAGGACAACTCGGCCGTCGCGAAGGCGCAGGCGAAGAGCACGCCGCTGCGCGGCCCCGGCGGGCTCACCGCCGTGCGCGGCCCGGGAATCATGGTCGTGCTGGACGATGCGCACAGCGTCCCGTCCGATCCGTCCGTCGATCTCAACCAGCTCGTCGTGCACCAGTCCGATCTGCAGTCGGTGGTGAATGCGCTCTGGGCAGGCGGTGCGGAGGCAATGACGATTGCCGGGCAGCGGATCATCGCGACCAGCGCCGTACGCTGCGTAGGCAACACTTTGCTACTGAATGGGCGGGTATTCTCACCGCCGTTCCGCGTCGAGGCGATCGGGCCGGCCTCGACGATGCAGGATTCGCTTGATCACGCGCCCGGCGTCACACTGTTCAAACAGGCCGCGAGTTACTACGGCCTGGGATATACCGTCGAGGTCCAGGACTCGGTGACCCTTGCGGCCTACGACGGTCCGATCGAGCAAAGCTATGCGAGGGCTGGTTCTAGGTGAGTCGTGTACTGGATGAGTCGGGCGGCCGACAGTGAGTGTTGAGGATCCTCCTGCCGGACCACCGCCTGTCCCGCGGGCCCGCCATTACCGCGACAAGCCGAACCCGTCGACCGCCGACTGGGTGCGATTCGGCCTGCGCGGCACCGGGCAGACGCTCATCACGGCCGGCCTGGTCATCTTGCTGTTCGTCGTCTACGAGCTGTGGGTCACGAACATCTTCGCCCACGAGAAGCAGACCAAGGCCCACAACCAACTGGAGAAGGAGTGGGCCCAGGGCAAGGATCCGCTGCCGCAGGACGACCCGCGCCTGACGCTACCTGGTGGCAAGCAGGCAACGATCCCGATCGGCTCCGGCATCGCGAACCTCTACATCCCCCGCCTGGGCCCGGACTACCACTTCACCATCGTCGAGGGAACTGACGACGGGTCGCTGGAGAAGGGTCCGGGACACTACGTCGGCACCGCGCTGCCCGGCCAGATCGGCAACTTCGCCGTCGCCGGCCACCGCGTCGGCAAGGGCGAGCCGTTCCTGAACCTCGACCACCTCAAGCCCGGCGACGCGGTCGTGGTCGAGACCAAGTCGAGCTGGTACATCTACCGGGTCAAGGGCAACGAGCAGACGGGCGACCTGAACGACCGCGGCACCGACGGCATCCCGGGCCGCGAGATCGTCAATCCGAGCCAGTCGGCGGTCATCCTCCCGGTGCCTGACCATCCCGGCCAGAAGCCGACCGAGAAGCTGATGACCATGACGACCTGCCACCCGAAGTTCACCGCCAACCAGCGGATGATCGTGCACGCCGTGCTCGCACGTGTCGTGCCGCGCGTGGCAAATAGGCTGCCGAAAGAGCTCTCCGGAGGGACCCTGTAGCGATGTACGTATGGATCTGGCGGCATCTGCCCGGCGGCGTGCCGTGGAAGGCTCTGCAGACGCTGCTTCTCGTCACCGGAGTGTGCGCGCTGCTGCTGTTCGTCATCTTCCCGTGGATCGAGCCGAAGCTGCCGATCAGCCACGTAACCGTCAACCAGTGAGGTCGGCACCGTGACCCGCATCCTCGTCATCGACAACTACGACAGCTTCGTCTACAACCTCGTGCAGTATCTGGCGCAGCTCGACGCGAAGGTCGTGGTGCGCCGGAACGACGCGGTCGAGCCGTCCGAGCTGGACTCGCTCGACGTCGCCGGCGTGCTCATCTCGCCCGGTCCCGGGTTGCCGCAAGACGCCGGCAACAGCATGGCGATGGTCTCCGCCTGCGCCGAGCGGCGGCTACCCCTGTTCGGGGTCTGCCTGGGCCATCAGGCGATCGGCGCCGTGTTCGGCGCGCCCATCGTCCGGGCACCCGAGCTGCTGCACGGCAAGACCAGCGAAGTGCAGCACGACGGCACCGGCGTGCTCGTCGGCATGCCCAACCCGTTCACCGCGACCCGCTATCACTCGCTCGTCGTCGAGGAATCCGCACTGCCACCCGAGCTCGTCGTCAACGGGCGCACGGCCTCGGGCGTCGTGATGGCGATGCGGCACCTCGACCTGCCGATCGACGGCGTGCAGTTCCATCCGGAGTCGGTGCTGACGCAGGCCGGGCATCGCATGGTGGCCAACTGGCTGCATCGTTGCGGGTTGCCCGTCGACGCGGCGCAGGTCGCCGAACTGGGCGCGGGCATCGAGACGCTGCGCACGAGCGCATTCGCCGGGGTCTAGAGGCGGCGGAGCACGGCCTCGTCGACGCTCAGCTCGTCCGGCGTCACGGCACCGCAGTCGATGCCGCGGATCAGGTAGCCGGCCAGCGCACGGGCGGTGGCCGGTTCGTCGGCGATCCCGCTTGATGCGTCATCGAGGTAGGCGCGCAGTCTCGTGGTGGCCGCGGCCAGGCCGTCCCGGAAGAAGGCGTAGGTCGCGGCGAACCGGGTGGGCAGCTGCGCCGGATGCAGGTCCCAGCTCTGGTAGAAGCCGCGTTCGAGCGAGCGACGGACGAGCCGGGCGTGCAGCGCCCACGCGGCGCGCACCGCGGCCGTGTCGCCGACCGGCAGCACGTTCGTCGAACCGTCTGAGACGGGGACGCCGGTGCCCGCGGCGGCCAGCTGCATGACCGCCTTGGCATGGTCGGCGGCCGGATGGTCCATGGACTGCTGCGCGGGGGCGATGCCGAGCGCGGCGCTGTAGTCGTACGTGCCGTAGTGCAGCCCGGCGCATCGCCCCGCCGCGGCGTGCACCATGCGGGCGACGAGAGCGGTGCCGTCCGCGCCGAGAATCGCCTGCGGGGTCTCGATCTGGATCTCGAACCGCAGGTCGAGCGACTCGCAGATCATCGCCATGGCCTCGACCTGCCGCACGGACGTGACCTTCGGCAGCGTGACCCGGAACCCGTCCGGCGGCGTGCCGAGCGCGTCGAGGAACAGCTCGAGGCTGCGCAGTGCCCGCTCGCGCGTGCGTGACTCCAGCGACTTGATCCGGATGCCGCTGAACGCCGGCGGCTCGCTGGCCAGCGCCTTCGCGGCCGCGCGGACGTCGCGGTCCTCGTCGTCGTCCGGCCGGATGCCGTAGCCGTCCTCGACGTCGATGCGCAGATCCTCGATCGGCTCGGTCGCCAGCTTGTCGCGCACGGCCGCGTCGACCGCGCTGAGATCAGGCAACGGGCCGTGCTCGTCCAGAGCGGCCAGCGCGGTGGCTCCCCATGTTGGGACGGTGCCCGCGTGGAACCGGTCAGCCGGGACGTACACGGTGTGCACGGGCTGACGTCCGGGCGCCGGTCCCGGGTAGGCACGAGCCCGCTCGGCGTCGTCACCGGCCAGCATGGCGTCGACGCGGGCGGCGAGCCCGTCCATCAGTCGATCAGCTCGTACGCGGGAAGCGTGAGGAACGGCGCGAAGTCGTCGGCCAGCGCGACCTGCTCGAACAGATCGCGCGCCTGCCCGGTGAAGCCGACCTCGTCCAGGATGGCGCGGACGACCGCGGGCGTTATCGTGTCGCTGGTGTCGGCCAGGCGCACCCCGCCGTGCACCCATTGCCAGACCTGCGAGCGGGCGATCTCGGCGGTGGCTGCGTCCTCCATTAGGTTGTCGATGGCGGCCGCGCCGTTACCGCCGAGCCAGGCTTCGAGGTACCGGACGCCGACGCTGATGTTGGCGCGCAGGCCCAGGCCGGTTACCCCGCCGCCCACGCCGCGCAGGTCGATCAGCGCGGCGGCGTCGGGCTTCACCTCGTCGCGCAGGCGGTCGAGCTGGTTGGGACGCTCGCCGAGCACGGCGTCGAACTCCTCGGCGCAGAGCGGGACGAGATCGGGGTGGGCCACCCAGGACCCGTCGAAGCCGTCGCCTGCCTCGCGGTGCTTGTCCTCGCGCACCTTGGCGAACGCGCGCTCATTGACCTCGGCGTCGCGCCGGGACGGGATGAACGCCGCCATGCCGCCCATCGCGAACGCCCCGCGCCGGTGGCAGGTGCGCACGAGCAGTTCGGTGTAGGCGCGCATGAACGGCGCGGTCATCGTGACGTCGGCGCGGTCGGGCAGGACGAAGTCGGGCCCGGCGTCGCGGAAGTACTTGATGATGCTGAACAGGTAGTCCCACCGCCCGGCGTTCAGCCCGGACGCATGCGAGCGCAGCGCGTAGAGGATCTCGTCCATCTCGAACGCCGCCGGGATGGTCTCGATGAGGACGGTGGCGCGAACCGTACCTTGCGGTATGGAGAGCGCGTCCTGGGCGGCGACGAAGACGTCGTTCCACAGCCGCGCCTCGAGGTGGCTCTCCATCTTCGGCAGGTAGTAGTACGGGCCGCTGCCGTGCGCGATCAGCCTGGCGGCGTTGTGGAAGAAATGCAGCCCGAAGTCGACGAGGGCGCCGACGACGGGCCCGCCGTCGACCGTGATGTGCCGTTCGGGCAGGTGCCAGCCGCGCGGCCGTACAACAATCGTCGCCAGCGGCGCATCGGTGCGCAGGTCGTACACCCGTCCATCAAGACTCGTGAACGAGGCGGTGCCGCGAATCGCGTCGAGGAGATTGACCTGTCCCTCGACGACATTGCGCCAATGCGGAGTATTCGCGTCCTCGAGGTCGGCCAGCCACACCTTCGCGCCGGAGTTCAGCGCGTTGATCATCATCTTGCGCTCGGTGGGTCCGGTGATCTCGACGCGACGATCGAGCAGGTCGGCCGGCGCCGGCGCGACGCGCCAGTCACCGTCGCGGATGTGGGCGGTCTCGGGAAGGAAGTCGAGCCGATGCGTGCGCGCGACCTCGTCGCGTCGAGCGGCGCGCAGCGCGAGTAACTCATTGCGCCTCGGCGCGAACGAGCGGTGCAGCATGGCCACGAACGCCAGCGCGTCGTCGGTCAGGATCTCGGCCGACCGCTCGACAGGTGGGCCGGCCACGCGGAGTCCCTCGGGCATTGGCGTCTCCCTCTATTCGAAGAATTCGTCGGACGCTACGGCCAGGCCGGTAGGCAGCAGCGCCAGCCATCGCTTCGCGATGGCGTCGCGGGCCTCGGGCGCAACCGACCCGTTCAGACGCAGCCGCGAGAGGCCGCCGTCCGGATAGATGTCCAGGCGCGCTCGGGAAACCGGCGCCGCTGCCTGCAACCGGAACCGATGCTCGGTGTCCGGCAGCAGCGGCGTGCGCGGCAGCAGCGACGCGCCGGTGTCGGCGTCGGTGAGCGCCGCCCAGCCCGGCGCGTTGCCGACGAATCGCGAGGTGTCGATTACCGCATCGTGCAGCACGCCAGGCGCCGCGAGCGCCACGATCAGCCAGTCGTTGCCGTCGTCGCGGCGGCGGGCCGTCTCCCAGCCGTCCGACGTCGTGGCCGCGATTCCCGGGGCGAGCACGTTCGCGGGCGACGCGTAGAACATGTCGCTGCAGTCGGCGATCCGCCCGCCGTGCACGGTCGAGGCCAGGTCGACGCGACCGCCCAGCCAGCGCGGGTCAGGCACGACCGCACCGTGCACGCGCAGCCGGGAGAGGCCGCCGTCCGGATAGATGTCCAGGCGCGCTCGGGAAACCGGCGCCGCTGCCCGCAACCGGAACCGG
>DASXRA010000535.1:0-4295 GCA_036506855.1 Jatrophihabitantaceae bacterium | reverse complement strand
GCTGCCGCCGGTGCTCGACATGGAGGCCGCGCTCGCTGACGGCGCCACGCTCGTGCACTCGCACCTGGCGTCGAACAAGTCGTTCACCTGGGAGTTCGAGTCCGGAGCGGCCGGCACCGGCAGCTCCATCGACGACGCGCTGCGCGGCGCCGAGGTCACCGTCAAGCGCAGATTCCGCCAGCAGCGGCTGATCCCGGCGTACCTGGAACCCCGTTCGACCGTCGCGCAGCCGATCGGCGACGGCGTGACGGTGTGGTCGTCCACGCAGGTACCACACGTCTTGCGGGTCATGCTCGCGCTGACGTTCGGCATTCCCGAGCACAAGATCCGGGTGGTCGCGCCGGACGTCGGCGGCGGCTTCGGCGGCAAGCTGCAGGTCACGCCGGAGGAGTTCATCTGCACGATGGTCGCCCGCCGGCTGGGCAAGCCGGTGAAGTACACCGAGTCGCGTTCGGAATCGCAGATGAGCGGTCACCACGGCCGTGACCAGATCCAGGACATCACCCTCACCGCTAACCGCGACGGCACGTTCACGGGACTGGACGTCCACCTGCTCGCCGACATGGGGGCCTACCTGCGGCTCATCACGCCGGGCATCCCGATCCTCGGCGCGTTCATGTTCAACGGGATCTACAAGTTCGGGGCATACAGGTTCGTCTGCGACGGCGTGTTCAGCACCAAGACGCCGACCGACGCGTACCGCGGCGCGGGGCGCCCCGAGGCGACATTCGCGATCGAGCGGATCGTCGACGAGATGGCAGCCGAGCTCGGCATCGACCCGATGGAGCTGCGCCGCAAGAACTGGATCACCCACGAGGAGTTCCCGTTCACGACGGTCAGCGGACTCACCTACGACAGTGGCAACTACGAGGCGGCGACCGAGCGCGCCCTCGAGCTCATCGGGTGGGACGAGCTCAAGCGCGAGCAGGCCGACCGCCGCTCGTCGGGAGACCCGGTGCAGCTCGGCCTCGGTATCTCGACGTTCACCGAGATGTGCGGGTGGGCGCCGTCGCGGCTGCTCGGCGCGCTGAAGTACGCCGGTGGCGGCTGGGAGCACGCCTCGGTACGCGTGCTGCCCACCGGCAAGGTCGAAGTGGTCACCGGCACCAGCCCGCACGGCCAGGGCCACGAGACGGCGTGGAGCCAGGTCGTCGCCGACCGACTGGGCGTGCCGTTCGACGACATCGAGATCCTGCACGGCGACACGCAGATCTCGCCCAAGGGTTGGGACACCTACGGGTCGCGGTCGGTCGCCGTCGGAGCGATCGCGGTGTCGAATGCCGCCGAACGCGTCATCGAGAAGGCTCGCCCGATCGCCGCGCACATGCTCGAGGCCAGCGAGGACGACATCGAGTTCGCCGACGGGACGTTCAGCGTTCGCGGCGCGCCCGGCACCGGCAAGACGATCCAGGACGTCGCGCTCGCGGTGTTCGCCGCGCACGACCTTCCGGACGGCGTCGAGGCGAACCTGGACGCCGACGCGACGTTCGACCCGGTCGCGCTCTCGTTCCCGCACGGCACGCACCTGTGCGCGGTCGACGTCGACACCGAGACCGGGCGTTCGACGATCCGCAAGTACGTCAGCGTCGACGACGTCGGGCAGGTGGTCAATCCGCAGATCGTCGAGGGCCAGCTGCACGGCGGCATCGCCCAAGGCATCGCCCAGGCGCTGTACGAGGAGGCCGTCTACGACGAGGACGGCAACCTGACGACCGGCACGCTGGTCGACTACCTCGTGCCGTCCGCCGTCGACCTGCCATCGTTCACCACCGATCGGACGGTGAGCCCGTCGACGACGAATTCCCTCGGCGTAAAGGGAGTTGGCGAAGCCGGCACCATCGCGTCCACCCCGGCGGTGGTCAACGCGATCGTCGACGCTCTGCGCCCGTTCGGCGTCACCGACGTACCGATGCCTTGCACACCCGAGCGAGTGTGGCGAGCTGTTCAGGAGGCGAGTGCGCGATGATCCCCGCGTCCTTCGACTATGTCCGACCGTCCACAGTGGACGAAGCGGTTGCCGCGGTCGCGGCAGCCGGCGACGAGGGCAAGGTGCTCGCCGGTGGCCAGTCGCTGCTGCCCGTGTTGCGGCTACGGCTCGCCTACCCGTCGACGGTCGTCGATCTCGGCGCGTTGTCCGAGCTGCGCGGCGTCCGCGATGACGGCGACGCCATCGTGATCGGGGCGATGACGACCCACCACGAGGTCATGCACGATCCGCTCGTGGCGGAGCATGCTCCGCTGATCGCGCAGGCCGCGGCCACGGTGGGCGACCGGCAGGTTCGCCACCTCGGCACGTTCGGCGGGTCGCTGGCACATGCCGACCCGGCCGGCGACATGCCGACCGTCGCGCTGACCCTGGACGCGCAGCTGGTTGTCAGCGGTCCGGCCGGTTCACGCATGGTTGCGGCAGCGGACTTCTTCGTCGGCTACCTGACAACCTCGCTGCAGCCCGGCGAGATCGTCACGGCGGTGCGCATCCCCAAGCTGGGCGCCGGCTGGGGGACGCACTACGAGAAGTTCAACCTCGTGGCTCAGGCGTGGGCGATCGTCGGCGTGGCCGCGGCGGTGCGGCGCGAGAACGGGTCGATCACGCAGGCACGCGTGGGGCTGACGCACATGGGGGCGACCCCGCTGCGTGCGGCTGCCGTCGAGCAGGCGCTCGCCGGTGCGGACGCCTCGGCCGACGCAGTGCGCGCGGCCAGCGCCCACGCGGCGGAGGGCACGAATCCGCCGAGCGACCTGGCCGGGCACGCCGACTACCGCAACCACCTGGCGACGGTGCTCACCGGACGAGCAGTGAGCGTGGCCGCCGGGATCTAAGCTTGCGCGCGCTAGAGCACGGCGCCGGGGTTGAGGATGCCGTCGGGGTCGAGCGCGTCCTTGATCCGCTTGGTCAGCGCCAGCACGTCCGGGCCGAGGTAGGCCGGCAGCCAGGCCTTCTTCAGCCGCCCGACGCCGTGCTCGCCGGTAATCGTGCCACCGAGCGAGATCGCCAGCTCCATGATCTCGCCGAACGCGAGCTGTGCTCGGGCGGACTGATCGGGGTCCGACGCGTCGTAGACGATCAGCGGGTGCGTATTGCCGTCGCCGGCGTGCGCGACGACCGCGATCAGAATGTCGTGCCGCGCAGCGATCCGCTCGACGCCGCCGACCAGTGCCGGCAGTGCGGGCAGCGGCACGCCGACGTCCTCGAGCAACAAGTCGCCCTTGCGTTCCAGGGCCGGGAACGCTGCCCGGCGCGCGGCGGCGTACGCCTCGCCCTCGGCCGGGTCGTCGGTGGTGAACAGCTCGACCACGCCGCATGACCGGCACGCGTCCTCGATCATCGCGATCTCCCCGGCGGCGGCCGCGCCGGGCGCGTCCGAGCGGGCCAGCAGGAGGGCCTGCGCCGAGCGGTCCAGCCCCATCGAGACGTAGTCCTCGACGGCGTTGATCGACGCGTTGTCCATCAACTCCAACGTGGACGGGCGCAGCTTGCCGATGATCGCGAGGACCGCGTCAGCGGCCGCTTCGATCGAGGCGAAGCTGGCGACGAGCGTCGACGCCGGCGGCTGGGCCGGCAGCAGACGGAGCGTCAGCTCGGTGATGACGCCGAGCATGCCCTCGCTGCCGACGAACAGCTTCGTCAGCGACAACCCGGCGCTGTCCTTGAGGCGCGGACCGCCCAGGCGCAACACCGCGCCGTCGGCCAGTACGACCTGCATGCCCAGCACGTAGTCGGTGGTCACGCCGTACTTGACGCAGCACAGCCCGCCGGAGTTGGTGGCCGCGTTCCCGCCGATCGAGCACATCTCGAACGAGGACGGGTCAGGCGGGTACCACAGCCCGTGCTCGGCGGCGGCCGCCTTGACCTCGACGTTCAGCGCGCCCGGCTGCGCGACGGCGATGCGCATCGCCGGGTCGATCGTGACGGCGCGCATCTTCTCCAGCGACAGCACGATGCCGCCGTCGACCGCCGTGGCGCCACCGGACAGGCCGGATCCCGCGCCCCGCGGGACGACCGGTACGCGGTGCGCAGTGGCCCAGCGCAGTGTCGCCGCGACGTCCTCCGTGCTGGTGGCCCGCACGACTGCAAGCGGGTGGCCGGCCGACGGGTCGCGCGCCCAGTCCTGGCGGTAGGTCTCGGTGACGTCCGGATCGGTCAGCACGCTGCCGTCCGGCAGGGACGTGGCGAGTGCGGCGAGATCCGTGTCCGTTGCCGTCATGACCTCGATTCTGCTCCGGGCCCGCCGCTCGCGGGCGGTCCGCTTGGGGGTCGAGGGCCGACCAGAGGGTGTCTCGGGTTGGCTGCTTGT
>DASXRA010000534.1:0-3918 GCA_036506855.1 Jatrophihabitantaceae bacterium | reverse complement strand
CTGGTCGTGCTGGCCTATCCGGCCGTCATGGGACTGGCTCTGGTCTACCTCGGCGAGCACTACGTGATCGACCTCGTCGCCGGCGTCGGCTATGCCGTAGTGATCCATTTCGGGGTACGCGCGTGGGAACGGCGGCAAGATCGAGTGCTGCGTTCCGGCCATTAAGCCAGCATTTATCCGTATATCAGCTCTCTTGGTGCCTGTGTTTCTCGCGAGACTGCTGGCGCTCCTGGGACTCAGGTGGCAATCTTGATCTGCTAGCGCTCGGGAGGAGAGCAGGACCGTGAACGCAAGCCGTCAAGGACGGCCGCCCGCCTACCGTCGGCTGATCCATTCACGCCGCCGGGATCTTCGGGCGTTCCGCGCCGTTGCGGTCGTGCTCGTCGTCCTCACCGTCGGCGCCGGACTGCTCACCGTGCTGACGGGCAGCGCGAGCGCCAAGCCACCGCCGCATCCGACTCGAGCCCAGCTCAATGCCGCGCAGGCAAAGAAGGACGCGCTCGCCGGCGAGGTCGGGGCGCTCTCGGCGAAGGTTGCCACCTTGCAGGGCCGGATCGTCCAGCTCGACGCGGCCGCTGAGCTGGCCGAGCAGAAGGTGGCCAATGCACTCGCCCAGCTCGCCGCCGCGCAGGACGACGCCGACAAGGCGAAGGCACGCGTCGCCGCCGCCCAGGCCGAGGTGAACAAGGCGACACAGCAGTTCAGCGACTTCGTTCGCGCGAGCTACATGGGCAGTCCGATCAACGGCACCGCCGGCAGCTTGCTCACCGCGCGCGATCCGAACGCCGTGCTGGCGCGAACCGACTACCTGCAGTACAGCGCCACGCACAAGACCGACGCCATCAGCAACCTGACCCGCGCGACCGTGACGAAGTCGAATGCCGATGCCGCCGCGCGCGCCGCCGTACAGCGGCAGGCGGCTGCGGCCGACGCGGCGCAGAAGGCCCAGCAGGCAGCTGCGGCCGCACTTGACGCGGCGAAGGCGCAGAAGGTGCAGCTCAACGCCACGCTCGCGGACAGCCAGCACAAGCTCGACTCGGCACGCATTCGGCTCGCGACGCTGAACCACGAGCGTACGAAGTACATCGCGTGGAAGAAGGAGCAGGCGAGGATCGCGGCGGCTCGACGTGCTGCCGAGGCCAAGCGCCGGGCCGAGGCTCTCGCCGCCGCGCAGGCCCGCGCTCGCCACCACAGCGGCAATCCCGGGCCGGTGCCGATCGCGCCCACCGGCGGGAACTGGAGCGCTGCCGCCGGCCAGACGGCCGTCAACCGGGCTATGCAGTACCTCGGCATGCCGTACGCGTTCGCGGCCGGCAACTACAGCGGCCCGACCTACGGCGTCTGCGTTTCAGGCGACGCGTGGAACGACTGCAACGTCTACGGTTTCGACTGCTCCGGGCTGACGCTCTACGGGTGGGCGCCCTACCTGCACATGGATCACTATGCGGCCACCCAGTACGGGCAGGCCGGGTCGTACCACCCGAGCACGTCGAATCTGCGGCCGGGCGACCTCGTCTTCTGGAGCTCGAACGGCAGCCGGGCGGGCATTCACCACGTCGCGATGTACATAGGCGGCGGCAATGTCATCCAGGCACCACAGAGCGGAGACATCGTCCGCGTCACGCCGCTGGGCTCGGTCGACAGCGGATACTTCGGAGCGACCCGCCCGCTCACCTGATCCGGTGTCTAACCTGGACAGATGCTCCCGCTCGAGACCGTCCACGACGCGCTGATCGATTCGTTCGGTCGCGTCGCGAGCGATCTGCGGATCTCGCTCACCGACAAGTGCTCGCTACGGTGCACGTACTGCATGCCGGCCGAAGGCCTGCCCTGGCTGCGCAAGGCCGAGCTGCTGACCGACGACGAGATCGTGCGCCTGGCCGGGGTGTTCGTGTCGCACGGCGTGACGAGCATCCGGCTGACCGGCGGCGAGCCGCTGCTGCACCCGACGCTGCCCGGCGTCGTCGCCCGACTGGCCGCGATCACGCCGCGTCCGGAGCTGTCCCTGACGACGAACGGCGTCGGGCTGGTCCGGGTGGCCGACCAGCTTGTCCGGGCCGGCCTCGACCGCGTGAACGTCTCGGTCGACACGCTCGACCCGGAGCGGTTCCGCGAGCTCACCAGGCGCGACCGGCTGGCTGACGTGCTCGCCGGCGTCGCGTCCGCGGCGGCGGCCGGCTTGAGCCCGGTGAAGGTGAACGCCGTGCTGATGCGGGGCAGCAACCTGGCCGAGGCTCCAGAGCTGCTTGCCTGGGCGCTGCGGTCCGGCTACCAAATGCGCTTCATCGAGCACATGCCCCTCGACGCCCAGCACGAGTGGTCGCGCGAGGCGATGGTCACCGCCGACGAGATGCTGGCCCTGCTCGGCGAGTGGTACACGCTTCGCCCGATCGGGCACGGCCACGACGGCTCGGCGCCGGCCGAGGACTTCGAGGTGCTCGACGGACCCGATGCCGGCCAGTGGACGTCGCGGCCCGGACGCGTCGGCATCATCGCGTCGGTGACCCGGCCGTTCTGCCGCGAGTGCGACCGGCTCCGGCTGACCGCGGACGGCCAGTTGAGAACCTGCCAGTTCGCCCGCACCGAGACCGACCTCCGCGGTCCCCTGCGCGACGGTGCCGGCGACGTGGAGCTCGGCGAGCTGATCCGCGACGCGGTGGCCGGCAAGCAGGCCGGGCACAGCATCGGCTCGTCCGGATTCCTGCAGCCCGTCCGGCCGATGTCGGCGATCGGCGGCTAGTGTCCGCGGGACACTAGATCGCCACCGTCAGCCCGGCGCGCGCGACGTCGATCGGACCCGCGTAGCCGGCGCGCGCCGCGGCGAGGGAAGACTCCGGATCCGTGCCCGGCCACAGATGCGTGAGCACCAACCGGCCGGTGCCGGCGGCATCGGCCTGTAGCCCTGCTTCTCGCGCCGTGCCGAGTACACCGACGACATCCGGGTCGCTCACCTCGTCGACGTAGGTCGCGTCGGCAATCAGCAGGTCGCTGTCGCGGGCCAGCTCGACGACACCGGGATCGGGGCCGCAGTCGCCGGTGTAGGCAAGGGCCGCGCCGCCTGCGGACAGCCGAACCCCGGCGTTGGGGATGTAATGCGGCAGCAGGCGGGTGTCGACCGTGAACGGACCGATGTCGAACCGGTGGCCGGGCTCGATGTCGTTGACCGTCACCGGACGCGTGCGCGCGAACATCCTCGTGTCGAGCGCGAGGACGGCGTCGAGCGCGCCGGCCGGCGCGTAGGCCGGAAGGGGCGCGGGTGGGTGGTCACTCAGTACCCGGGCCCGCAGGAGCGGGTTGAGGTCGGCGCAGTGGTCCGGGTGGCCGTGCGTGACGAGGACCGCGTCGACGTCGGCGGCGTCGAGGTGCTCGAGCAGGCGGGGCAGCGTGGCGTAGCCCGGGTCGATCAGCAGGTGATAGCCGTCGTGCTCGACCAGGTAGCCGCTGCATGCCTGACCGGCCGCGGGCCAGGCGCCGCATCCGCCGAGAACGGTGATCCGCACCGGATCAACCTAGTTTCTCTCGGTTGATCAGGAAATCGCGCCGGGCGAGGAAGTCGGCCAGCCCGTCGGCGTGCTCGGCACAGGCCAGCCAGTGCTTGACCCGTGCCGCGTCGTGCAGCCGCGGATTGCGCCAGGTCAGATCCTCGGTAGCGGGCATGCGGCAGCCCTTGGCCGAGCACCGTGGGGTGTCGTCCGGGACGTCGGCGGATCGGAGCATCCCGGGCAACGTACAGGTTCGTCCCGTACCTTGATATTGCGAATTTGACCTGCCGCGCCAGAGAGTCGGAGACCCCGTGACCGAACCAACTCGCACGCCCGCCGCCGACGCCACTGCGCTGGAGCGGGTCATGTTCGAGGTCAAGCGCGTCATCGTCGGCCAGGAACGCCTCGTCGAGCGGATGATGGTCGGCCTGCTCGC
>DASXRA010000533.1:0-2957 GCA_036506855.1 Jatrophihabitantaceae bacterium | reverse complement strand
ATCCTGGTCGGCCATGCGCACGTCGACGTGCCGCAGAAGTACGTCGCCAACGCCGCGACCGGTCGCGACGTACTGCTCTGCGAGCCGCTCTACTGGGGCATGCGAGTGGCGCTGATGGACCTCGCGCTGGAGCTGCGCGACGGCCGCTGGAAGGTGGCCTCGGCGACCTCGCAGACGCTCAACTCCAACGCGGTCGACGGGGCGCCGGCGGTGCTGGCCGCCGTACAGGCTCAGCACGACAAGGTGGTCGCCTACGTCAACTCGGTCATCGGCACCTCGACGACAGCGCTGTCGGCGGCCCGCGCGGTGGTCGAGGACGCGCCGATCATCGACTTCGTGCAGTTCGTCCAGGCGCAGGCGGTCAAGGCCGGGCTCGAGCCGGGCGACGCCGCGCTGCCGGTGCTCTCGATCGCGGCGCCGTTCAACCGGGCGGCGTCGTTCCCGGCGGGTGACGTGACGTTGCGCGACGTGGCCGGCCTCTACATCTACGACAACACGCTGCTGGGGGTGAAGGTGACCGGCGCCGACGTGCGGGCGTACCTGGAGTTCACGGCGCGCTACTTCAAGCAGGTCAGCGGGACCGGGCCGTTCACGATGGACGAGGTCACCAACGCGGTCACGCCGACGGCACCCAACGGCACGCCCGACTACAACTTCGACTCGGTGGCCGGGCTGGACGCGCCGCTGGCGTATGACATCGACATCGCGCAGCCGGTCGGCTCCCGGATCCTCAACCTCGCGTACGCCGGCGCGCCGGTCACCGACGCGCAGGAGTTCGTGATGGCGGTCAACAACTACCGCCAGTCCGGTGGAGGCGGCTTCCCCGCGGTGTCGACGGCGCCGGTCGTCTACAACCGCCAGAACGAGATCCGGCAGCTGATCATCGACTGGGTGAGCGCCAACCACGTGATCGACCCGGCCGGCTTCGCGTCCGCCGACTGGCGGCTCGTCTCGGGTGGTCAGCCGATCACGGTGTCGTAGGGGGTCGCGGTCGCGCGCTTGTAACGCGCTGTTTTCCCGCCTACTGCGCCGTCGCAGCGGGTGGTTAGGCGGGATAACAGCGCGTTACAAGAAGCGATGCCAGACATGATCAAGCGGGCGAGGTCACCGCGGACGACGGATGATGTACGGCGCGAGGTCCTCGATGCGATCGCCGTACCGTCGCAGGGTCTGCTCGTATTCACGAGCGAGCCGGATCAGGGCCTTCTGCCGGCCCTTGCCCAACACGTCGGCCCACACTATTCGTGACATGCCGAGACCCAGCCCGCAGACCCAGTCCTGCCGCTGCTTCTCGTGCCACACCACCTCGTCGGGCGACAACTCGGCGAGACCTCCCTCCTGGCGGCGTTGGTACTTAACGCGACCGTCGAACTCGAACACGTGCCGGCCCACTCGCATGTCGCACCAGGCGACCCGGCCGCTCTCGTCACGCAGCCCGAACTGAGTCTGCGGCCGACCGATCCCAAGCTCGAGCACGAGACTTCTGCCCAGCGACTCGCCGAGGCTTTCGGCGCCCCCATCGGCGAGCTCGACCGCCTCGCGAGCCATGCGGATGCCGGGCCAGCAGGCCATCGGCTCGTAGGCGAGCTCGAGCTGCCGTCGCGAGCAGCCGAGCCGGAGGGCGGAGTCGCACGCTGCGAGGCCATGCAGGATCCCGTGCTCGCGGCCGATGTCGACCGCGGTCCGGGCCGCATTGAGTACGTCGATCCCGTCGACGTCGACCACCTGGCTGGCATGGAAGACAGCGCCGTGGTGCTTCACGCCGTACCGATGCCGCGAGCCGCGAACGTCGGGCCGGGTCACGTGCGGGAGGAACGGCCGCGGCAGCAGCACCGACATGCCGATTTCCAATGCGGCCGAGTCGTGGCTCATCACATGGGGAAGGGTGATGGTCTTGCTCGCGGCCCGGCTGACGTAGAGCTGCCGCTCGCGGTAGGAGTCCAGGCCCTCCCACAGCTCCCGTTCGGCATAGACGCCGCGTCGAACTGCGACCCACGCTCCCTCGCGAACCAGCCGGTCGATCTGGTGCCCGTCGAGTCCCGCCACCTCGGCCTGCTGCCGGGTCAAGAGCCCACTGTTGGTCGCGAACGCCGCCTTGATTCTCGGAGTCATGCCGCCCACGGTGAACCGTTCGAGCCCCTCGCCGGAGCGTGAGTTCAGCGGCTGTGGAGAACTGCTTCCATTAGCGCGGCCTGTGGACGGTTTGTGGTCTGGCGATGGGGCGCTTGTAACGCGCTGTTATCCCGGCTACCGCGCCGTTGCAGCGGGTGGTTAGGTGGGATAACAGCGCGTTACAAGCGCCGCCCCGCCCGCCAAGCCGACTCACTGGCCGCGAAAGACCGGACGCCGTCGCTCGGCGAAGGCGCGGATGCCCTCGGCGGTGTCGGCGGTCCGGAGCAGGACGTCCTGGCCTCGCTTCTCGCGGGCCAGGGCGTCCTCGAGGTGGCCCAGGGTGGCGGTGTTGACGGCCTGTTTGGTAGCCGCGAAGGCCAGCGGCGGGCCGGCCTCGAGGCGCCGCGCGAGCTTGTCGACGAGTACGTCGAAGTCGTCGCCGGCCAGGTACGAGACCAGCCCCGCGTCGTACGCCTCCTGCGCGCTGAGCGGCTCGGCCAGCAGTGCCATCCGCATGGCCCGGGCCCGGCCGATCGACGCGGCGACGGTTGCCGAGGTACCGCCGTCGGGCATCAGCCCGATCCGCGCGAAGACGAGCAGGAACGACGCCGACTCGTGCGCGACGACCAGGTCGGACGCCAGCGCCAGGGCGCAGCCGTAGCCCGCCGCGACGCCCCGGACCGCCGACAGCACCGGCTTGTCGAGTGAGCAGATCGCCCGGATCAGCCGGTTGGCGCGGTCCATGGTGGAGTCGTCGAAGGTCTCCGGTCCGCCGCCGATGTCGGCGCCCGCGCTGAACGCGCCTCCGGCGCCTGTGAGTACGACGACCCGTACCTCGTCGCGTC
>DASXRA010000532.1:0-3556 GCA_036506855.1 Jatrophihabitantaceae bacterium | reverse complement strand
CAGTTGATGTACGCCAACCGGCCGATGCCGCGATCGGGCAGGCCGACGACGAACGACGTCTTGCCGGCGATGTCGACGTCGAGCGCGTCCTGCAGATCGAGCAGGGGCATCACCGAGTCGCACGTGGCGGTCAGTTTCGTCACTGGACGCGGCGCCGCCGTGGTCGACGGCGACGCACTCGCTGACGTGCTCGGCGGCGTGGATGAGGCGGTGACGTAGACAGTCTTCGGGGGCTGGGTCGAACCCGGCCCCGACCCGCCCGAGCTGCAGGCGGCGAGGAGGGCGAGCGCGGCCAAGGCACCGACGGTGCAGGCGAGGCGTCCGCGCATGCGCACACGTTCACGGTAACGCCGGGAAGGGTGTCCGACCGGTTCGACACGACGGGGCTGCGCACCTCGTTCGCGATCACTTACCCGCGCTTAGCCACCGTCAGCAGCACGGCTGCGTCCTCATCGGCGTGCAAGGCGTGCGGCGCGGCAGGCACGACGAGCAGATCGCCCGCTCGCCCGTCCCAGGACGCATCGGCCGTCGTCAGCCGGACCCTGCCGGCGAGCACATGAATCGTCGCTTCACCTGGGCTGTCGTGCTCGTCCATGGACCGGCCGGCGGCAAGCGCGATCACCGTCTGCCGCAGCACGTGCTCGTGCCCGCCGTAGACGGTGTCGGCGCTGCGTCCGCTCGAAGCGGTCCGAGCCTGCTCGAGCTGCAGCCGCACAACGGCGGTCAATGAGAACTTCTCCACGCGGCCCATCGTCTCGCACGACGGCAAGCGCCGTTCGGGCGGATGTCAGCTGTCAGACAGCAGCATCGGGCCGTACACCTCTTCGCCGTCCTGCTGCAGGACCACCTGGGCGACGCCGGCCTCGGCGAGCTCGCGCCACGTCTCGCCGAGCCAGCTCTCCGCATCGGACTGGCTGGCGTGCGCCGGCGACGCCGGCGTTGCCAGGTCTCGCCCGTCGGCCGACTCGAATCGCCAGACCCAGCTCACTGCGCGCCGCCTTCCGCCGGTGTGAGGTTCGACCTTAACCGGCGGCCGGTGTTTGACCGGGGGTCGCCCGGTGTGGTGCCATGACCAGCGCACCAGTCGATCCAGGTTCAGGGGAAGCCGGTCCAAGTCCGGCACTGACCCGCAGCCGTAGATCCGTTGGCCGGAGCTCCAGCGGATGAGTCGGAACGCCTGACCCGGACCGTCACTCCACATACGCCGTCGTGGTCTGCGGCGTGGGGTCGTCGTGGATGCCCTGCGCGCTGCGGGGTGGTCGCGTGACTTCAGGTCCGGGCCATCCAGCAAGGGGTCCGCCGATGCCTTCCACTTCTCGCCGGTTCAGCCTGGCCGCTGCCGCGCTCGCCGCGGTGCTCGTGGTGACCGCCGCGCCGGACGCCGCCGCGGCCACCCCGCAGACGACCACCGACCCGGCGAAGGCCGCGGCAGGGTGGCTCGTCCAGCAGTTCGTCGACGCGTCCGGTAAGCCGTCGCCGTCCGGTGACCACTTCGATTTCGCCGGTTCGACAGCCTTCGACGGGGGCCAGACCGCGGCCGGGATATTTGCCCTCGCTGCCGCGAAGGCCGGCAAGACCAAGATCGACGCCGCGACGTCCTACCTGGCCAAGCACATCGACGAGTACGCCGACCTGTCCAAGGCGCAGGGTGGCCCCTACGACGGGAGCGTCGCCAAGGCAGCGCTCGCCGCGATCGTTGCCGGCGCCGACCCCCGCGACTTCGGCGGCTTCGACCTGCTGAAGACGTTGAAGGACGACGAGTGCCCGGCATCGTCGACGACGTGCACGCCCGGCGCGGCGGCAAATATCTTCTCGAGCATCTCCGAGTCGCTCGCGATCATCGTCGAGGCACGGGTGGACGGCTTGGCTCCATCGCCTGCCGCGGTGACCTATTTCCTGTCGCTGCAATGCGCGGACGGCGGCTTCGACGGCGACATCACGAAGACTGGCTGCGCGTCCGGGCTCGACGAGACGTCGTACGGCATAGCCGCCCTGTCCGCGCTGGGCGGGCACGGCACGGAGCTCGCCAAGGCGCTGGCCTGGCTGAAGTCCAAGCGCGGCTCGAACGGGTCGTGGTCGTCCAACACGGACTCGACCGGATTGGCTGCCTCGGCGCTGGGCGCCAACGGCACGGACGTGAGCGCCTCGCGTGCCTGGCTGGTCAGCCAGCAGGTAACCGTCGGCGTGACTATCGGAGCGACGGCAACTCGCGGCGCCCTGCGGTTCGGCGCCAAGGCCGACGTGCGGGCGACGAACGACGGGTTGCTGGGCTTGGCGCCCGACGCGTTCCTCGCCACGCTGAGCGCGGACGGCGCCTCGGCGGACGCTCCGGTGCTGGCGCCGACCTCGACGGTAGGCCACTCGTCGGTGGCGCAGGGCGCGTCCCTGACCGTGACAGGCGTCGGATTCAGTGCGGCCGAGTCGGTGCGCGCGACCGTGCACTCGGCGACCACCGTGGCCGCCGGCACCGCCAAGGCGGCCTCGAACGGCACCGCCAAGGTCACGTTCAGCGTGCCGGCGACGCTGTCGATCGGCAGCCACACAGTCGAGCTCACCGGTCTGACATCGGGGCTGACCACGTCGACGACCTTCACCGTCACCGCGGCGCCGACGACCAGCCCGTCAGGTTCGACCAGCAGCGGCGCCGCCGCGGCACAGGATCTGACCTCGACCCTCCCGGCGACGGGTACCGACCGCAACGAGCTCGTCCTGCAGGCCATCGCCGGGGCCACGCTGATCTCGGTCGGCGCGCTGGCGCTCCTGGCCGGTCGGCGACGCGGGGTGTGACCGGAATGCGCCGCGTGCTGCGCCTCGCCGCGGTGGCGGGGCTCGCAGCCGCCGGGCTGGCGATCGGCCCGGTCGGCGCGGCGCACGCGAGCACGTCCTACGTCGCGATCGTGATCGCCGGCGACAAGACCGCCTGCGTGCCGTGGCACTCCGGCATCACCGGTGACGACGTGCTCCATGCGGTGGCGTCAGTGAGCTACCGCTATGACGGGCTGATCAATCAGATCGACGGCGTGCCCGCCGACAAGCGCGCAGACGACACTCACTTCTGGGCATACTGGCACAACCTCGGAAAGGGCTGGGTGTTCAGCGATGAAGGCGCGGGCACCTACCTCGTGCCAGCAGGCTCGGTCGAGGGCTGGGCGTACGGCGACCAGGCCAAGCCGCCGCTCATCAGCTACGGCAGCATCTGCTACAGCCGCATAACGTCGCCGCCGGCCAGCAGGACACCGACGACCAAACTGGCGAGCAGCTCCAGTGCGCCCGCGCAGGCCGGTCACGCGTCGAGCACATCCAACGCTCCCCCACCGCTGTCCTCGCACGCCGGCGTCTCGGCCAAGCCGACGGCGAAGCTGCCGAGCCGGCACAAGTCGGCGACGCCAACCCCGACGACGACCGCCGGCCTATCGTCCACAGTGGACAGTGCGAGACCGATGCCGTCGCCGTCGACGACCGCGCCGCCGAAGAAGCACCACTCGGCCTCGGCGGCGCCTGCGGCGGGCACGGCGGCCGGCATTGTCGCGGCGGCGGCCATCGGCGGGGTGGCCTT
>DASXRA010000531.1:0-3402 GCA_036506855.1 Jatrophihabitantaceae bacterium | reverse complement strand
GCGCCACGGCGATGCGCGTCATCGCGTCGAACGACGTGTCGTGCCAGCGATCGATCGCGGACTCCGTCTCGGCGAGGATCCGGTCGCGGTCCTCGACCACGTCGTCGGGCGGCAAGCCCCCCTGCGATCGACCGAGGTCCATCGACCCTCGCGTCGGGTGGAACCGCACGCCGATCCGCGACGCCGCCGTGATCTCGGCCTCGAGGCAGTCGCCCGCATCGCGCGGGAACACGTAGTGGTGGTCTGTGCTGGTCGTGCACCCGGACAGGGCCAGCCAGCCGAGGTTGGCCGCGGCCGCCGCGTGCACGGCCGGCGCGTCGATGCGCGCCCAGATGGGGTACAGCGTCGTCAGCCAGCCGAATAGGGTGCTGTCCTGCGCCAGACCCCGGGTCAGCCACTGGTACAGATGGTGGTGCGTGTTGACGAGACCGGGCGTGACGAGGCAACCGCTGCCGTCGACGCGGACGCCGCCGGCCTGAGCGGGCGCCGGGCCCGGCCCCACGGCGACGATCCGCCCGCCGTCCAGCACCACGTGCCCATCGGCGTATTCGGTATCGGCCGCGTCCACCGTCGCGATGTGCGCGCCCTCGATCACGGTCAGCCCGGACATCGGCGGGTCCTCTTCTCGGGTGCTTGTGCTCTGCCTACATCAATGTGAGCAGAGCACAAGCGATCAACTCGACACACCCCGGCGCTCACGGCGCACCGCGTCCAGCCGCTGCGCCGCGTTCGGCTGCGAGCTGCACGGCAGCGATGATCGTCTCGTAGCCGGTGCATCGGCAGAGGTTGCCCGCCAGCGCCTCCCGAATGTCCACTGTGGACGGTGCGGCGTCGCGAGCCAGCAAGTCGTGCGCCGCGACGACCAGGCCCGGCGTGCAGAAGCCGCATTGCACGGCTCCCGCGTCGAGAAACGCCTGCTGCACCGGATCGAGCTCGCCTCCGTCGGTGAGCCCCTCGACCGTGACGACCTCGCGGCCCTCGGCCTGGCCGGCAGCGACAAGGCAGGCACACACCGCCGAGCCGTCGAGGTACACCGTGCACGAGCCGCATTCGCCTTGCTCACAGGCGTTCTTGCTGCCCGGCAGGCCCATCCGCTCGCGCAACACGTAGAGCAGGCTCTCGCCCTCCCAGACGTCGTCCACCTGACGGCGCTCACCGTTGACCGTGAAGTTCACGCGCATGAGCGGTACTCCTCCCACGCCCAGGTGAGCGTCCGGCGAGCCAGCACGGCAAGGGCATGGCGGCGGTAACGCGCAGACCCGCGGACGTCGTCGATCGGCGACGCAGCCTCGGCGGCGAGCTCGCCGAACCGGTGGGCCACGGAGTCAGCCAAGACGCCCCGCCCCTCCCAGTCGAGCGACGCCGCCGCGAACGCCTCGGCATCGGGCGCCCGGACCGGGGTGGGCGCCGCCGAGCCGATCCCGGAACGCACCAGGCGATCGGACACGTGCAAGGCCACGGCGAACGAGCAGACCGCGATCACCATCGCATTGCGGGTGCCGATCTTTGCGAAGTGGCACGGACCCGTATGCAACGGCACGCGCACCGACCGGATCAGCTCGTCCGGCTCGAGCGCCGACTTCTTGACGCCGAGGTAGAACTCGTCGATCGGGACGTACCGAGCACCGCGAACCGACGCCACGTCCACGACCGCGTCCAGCGCCAGCAGCACCGGATGCGTGTCACCGGCAGGCGACGCCGAGCCGAGGTTGCCGCCGAGCGTGCCGCGGTTGCGGATTTGCGGCGAGCCGACCGTCCGCGACGCCACCGCGAGGCCCGGCAGCGAGCCACCCAGTTCGGTGATCAGCCGGGTGTACGGCACGCCGGCGCCGATGACCACCGTGGAGCGGTCGAACGCCCAGTCGGCCAGATCGGCCACCGGGTTCAGGTCGAGCAGAACGTCTGGACGCCTTCGGTCGAAGTTGATCTCGACCATGACGTCGGTGCCGCCCGCGATCGGCAGCGCCGTCGGCGCGGCGGCCTTGGCAGCCAGCGCGTCGGCCCAGCTCGCCGGGCGTACGAACTCCACGAACCCACCCCCGCCAGCGACGATAACCGCCGCGACGCCGGGTCATGCGGGCAAGATCTGACACCCCGGGACAACCCGGGTCGTCAGACGCGGACGGGCGAGCAGCTCAGCGAGGCCAGAAAGCGAAGTTGTTCGGGATCGGCCGGACGTTTCCGGTCGGTCTGGACACCATCTTGTAGGACTTGCCGATTCGGGCCGTCAGGAGTGTCGAGCCGCCGCCGTCGAACATGGCCGCGTCGTAGGCACCCAGCGAGCGCATGAGGCCCTGCGCCTGACGAACTGTCAGCCCGCCGAGGTCCGCGGGCTTGTCTGGCGTTTGCCCTTGGGCGGTGACGACGAACAGTTCCTGGCCACCCGGCTTGATGCCGACGAGTGTTCGAGCGTGAAGCGTGTCCGCGCCGCACGGGAGATTGCCGTCGATCCCGTCCCGGATCAGAACCTCGCCGACGCCGATGGCGCTGTACATGCCGCCGGGCACGGCAGACTGCGCCCTCGTCGACACGCTGACCCTGACCAACCCGCGGATGCCGGCCTGGCGTAGACGGTCCCGGGCGCTGCCCTGAGCGACGATCACCATTCCGCCGGCGGGAATTGGCGTGGCGGTGAGGTGGGTATGTACCGCGGCGACCACGCCGCGGCGAGTCACGATGTACTCGTAGACGCCCTGGGTCGGATACAAGTAGCCGCGGGACGCGTGGCCCCAACGCGAGGTGAGGACGGCGATGCCGTTCCTTGGCAACTCGGCACTGTTGAGCGAGCTCGCTCGAACGGTTGCCTTGCCGTGGTGCACCGTGATGTCGAACGCGAGATAGCCGATCTGCGCCAGACCGGTGCGGGAGATCACGAGGGCCTTCGATTCCGGAGCAGCTGACGCCTTGACGACGACACCCCCGGGCTTGACCTCGGCGCCCCACGGCGCGTCGTCCTTCTCGATGTTGAAGAAGTCGCCGTTCACCGCGGCGAGAGCGTGCGAGCCGGCGAGCTGAGCGGCCTGGGTCGTTCGGTCCGTGACGTGCTTCGGCATCAGGGGACCGGGACGGATCTGCGGCCCGGCGCCCGCGAGGTTGGCCGACGTAACCCACATCGGGGCCCGGCCGGGCTTCTTGTACCGGGTGATCGTCAGCCCCGGGGCCGACATCACGTGCTTCTTCGGCGCGCCGGCGTAGACGTTTCCGGCGGGGCAGTCCGACCTCGCGACACTGCGCACCGCATAGAGCGCTGCGGCCGAGGCCTTGCGGAAGGCAGCGGATGCGGACCTCGCCTTGGTCACCGCGCGCTGCACGCGCAGACGTCGTGCCTGCAGGATGCTCGCCGCGTGCCGGTAGCCGGCGCCGGCCTTCGCGGCGGCGCTGCGCGCCAGGGCCAGCCCACGC
>DASXRA010000530.1:0-11162 GCA_036506855.1 Jatrophihabitantaceae bacterium | reverse complement strand
GCGGGTCAGCGCACGAACCTTCTCGCCGCTACCCAGCAGGGCCCGGACGACCTCCGACCCCACATTGCCCGAGGCACCGCTAACCAAGATCATTCGAATTGACTCCTCTGCGAACGGCGGGGACGCGGGGCAGGGGGTAAGTATGCAAGGCGCACACTAGCATTGCCGTATGCATGGTGCATAGTGGTGGCGACGGAGGAGGGCCAATGATCGACGACCGACTTGACAACCTGCTCGGCGCGTTCGTCCTCGCGGTTGCCGACCGGCTCCGGGTCGACACCGAGGAGGCGGTCGGCCACACCGGCGCAGCCGCCGCGGCGCTGGTGATGATCGCGCACTTCCCCGACCGGACAGTGGAATTCCTGCGGCAGGCGATCGGGCTGTCGCATCCCGCGGCCGTACGCGTGGTCGACCGGCTCGTCGAGCAGCGCCTCGTCCGGCGACGGCGTGCCGGCAGGGGACCGGCCGTCGCCCTCAGCACGACCGCCGCCGGTCGCCGGCAGGCGCGCACGATCCTCGACGTGCGGCGCAACGTCCTGGCCGACGCGCTGCCCGAGCTGACCAAGGCGGAGTCGGCGACGCTTGCGAAGATCCTGGAGAAGGGCCTCGCGCACCTGTCGAGCTCGCCCGGGTCGAGATCCTGCCGGTTGTGTGACCAGAGCCGGTGCCCGAGGGCCGAGTGCCCGGTCGTGCAGCGCCAGATCGAACTCGGCGCGCCACCGCCGGAGCCGGTCCTGGTGAACTGAGATCGTGGCAGGCTGCCCCGCATGACCGAACCGACGCTGCGCCGTGGGACGCGCGCCGACCTGCCGTTGCTGGAGCCGCTGTGGGTCAGCGTGCATCACCGGCACGCCGAGGCGATGCCCGAGCTGGCGCCCTATGTCAGCGACGCGCAGACCTGGGCCGTCCGCGGTGCGTTGTACGCCGAGCTGCTCGCCAAGCCCGATACGGTCCTGCTGCTCGCCGAGGTGGACGCCGGGCCGATCGGCTACGGCTTGGCGCACGTCATGGCGGTCGGCGACACGTGGCTGCCCGACACGTGGGCCACTGGCGCGCGGATCGGCGAGATCGAGTCGCTGTCCGTCCTGCCCGAATATCGCGGCCGCGGCGTCGGCACCCGGTTGCTCGACGCACTCGAGCACGAACTCGACAACGACGGGGTGCGTGACCTCGTGCTGGGCGTGCTGCCTGGTAACGCGGCCGCGATCCGGCTCTACGAGCGTCGGGGGTATCGCCCCACATGGATGTATCTGTCGCGGCTCGCGGGGCGCTAGACCGGTGTCCAGCGGTGCCGCTGACCTATAGCCTGGTCGCGTCCGCTTCTCGCCGCGCCGACCGGTGCGCCGTGATGCGGACTAGAGCACGTTTCGGGGGAATCGTGGCCGGTCTGCCGTGGCGTCGCGACCCCCTGAAGCAACCGAGCCAAGCCGTCAGGAGCCGCGCGCCCGTGAGATCGACTTGGCCGACCGAACCGTCGCCCCACAGGAGTGAGCCGCCATGCCTTACATGAACGTCGGCCGGGAGAACTCCGGGCCCATCGACAGCTACGACGAGGACCACGCTTCCGGTACGCCGGTCGTGCTGATCCACGGCTACCCGCTCGACTTCCTCAGGTAGGGGCGACCGTGGGCATCGTCTCGCCGGGATTCTCCGGACGCGCACGGTCCGAGCGCGCGGATCTGCCGCCGGGCCAGTACCTGACCAAGGACTTCCCGGTTCTGTCAGCCGGGCCGACCCCCCGGGTGCGCACCGAGGACTGGGAGTTCACGATCACCACCGAGACCGAGCAGGTCCACCGGTGGGACTGGGCGGCGTTCCGGGCGCTGCCCACCGAGCAGCCGACCGTCGACCTGCACTGCGTGACCCGGTGGTCGAAGCTGGAGACGACCTGGGAGGGCGTGTCGCTCGACACGCTCCTCACCGACGTCGAGACAGCGGCCGACTACGCGTTCGTGCACTCCTACGGCGGCTACACGACGAACCTGCCACTCGAGGATCTGCTCGACGGCAAGGCGTGGGTCGCGTTCTCCTACGACGGCGAGGATCTGCCGGCCGAGCACGGCGGACCCGCCCGGCTGCTGGTGCCACACCTGTACCTGTGGAAGAGCGCCAAGTGGGTCCGTGGCATCACGCTGTCGAACAGTGACGAGCCGGGGTTCTGGGAGAGCCTCGGCTATCACAACTACGGCGACCCGTGGCGCGAGCAGCGCTACTGGGGCGACTGAGCGTGGCGTCCTGGCACGTCGCGACCGTCGTCGAACTGCGCGACGAGACGCCGACGGCTCGCTCGCTCGTCCTGGAGATTCCGGGATGGCGTGGTCACCAGGCCGGCCAGCACGTCGACGTGCGGCTGACCGCGCCGGACGGCTACCAGGCGGTGCGCTCGTACTCGATCGCCTCGGTGCCGGCGGGCGAACGCGTCGAGCTGACCGTCGAGGTGGCCCCGGACGGCGAGGTGTCGCCGTACCTCGCGCAGGTGGCGTCGGTCGGCGACAAGTTCGAGGTGCGCGGCCCGGTCGGCGGCTGGTTCGTCTGGCGTCCGCAGCAGACCGAGCCGGTTCAGCTCGTGGCCGGGGGCAGCGGCGTGGTGCCGCTCATGGCGATGGTGCGCCGCCACGTCGCGTCGGCCAACGGGGCGCCGCTGCGGATGCTGTACTCCGCGCGCCGTCCGGAGGCGGTGATCTACCACGACGAGCTCAGCCGCACGGCGGCCGGCGAGCTCACCTACGCCTACACCCGAGTAGCGCCGCCTGGCTGGCCTCGACCAGCGGGGCGCATCGACGCTGGGCTGCTCGCCGAGGCCGCGTTCCCGCCCGAGCTCGCCCCGACCTGCTACGTGTGCGGGCCGACCGGCTTCGTCGAGACCATCGCCGACCTGCTCGTGCGCGCCGAGCACGACCCGTCCCGGATCAGAACCGAGCGTTTCGGACCTAGTGGAGGATCCCGATGACAACTTTCCTGGACGGCAATGCTGCCGCCGGCGCGCTGCGCGACGTGTTCGCCGTCGACGTCACTGCGGCTACCGGCCAGTGCGTCGGTTGCGGTAACACCGGGCCGCTCGGCGGCGCTCATCTCTACGCGCAGGCGCCCGGCCTGGTCGTGCGCTGCGCCAACTGCAACGGCGTGCTGATCCGCCTCGTCGAAGGCCCCGGGCGAACCTGGCTCGATCTGCGCGGGCTGTCCTACCTGCAGTTGGCCACGTCGTGACGAGTGCGCGACCTGCGATCGTCCTCGTCCACGGACTGTGGATGACCCCGCTGAGCTGGGAGCACTGGATCGCGCGGTACGAGGCGGCGGGTTACCAGGTGCACGCGCCGGCATGGCCTGGTCTGGACGGTTCGGTCGAGGATCTGCGCCGCGACACTGCGCCGTACGCCCGGCTCGGCATCACCGAGATCGTCGACCACTACGACCGCATCATCCGCGCGCTCGACGTTCCGCCGATCATCATGGGCCACTCGTTCGGCGGGGCGTTCGTCGAGGTGTTGCTCGACCGGGGCCTTGGTGCCGCCGGCATCGCGATCGACGCGGCGCCGACAAGGGGCGTGCTCAAGCTGCCGCTCGCGACGCTGCGGTCGGCGTCGCCGGTGCTGCGCAATCCGGCGAACTACCGCAAGGCCGTGATGCTGACGCCGAAGCAGTTCCACTACGCGTTCACGAACACGCTGTCCGAGCAAGAGTCGTTGCCGGTCTATGAGCGCTATGCGGTGCCCGGCCCCGGCCGCGTGCTGTTCCAGGGAGCCCTCGCCAACACGAATCGGCGCTCGCCGTTGCGGATCGAGTACGACCGACGCGAGCGCGCGCCGCTGTTGCTCATCGGCGGCGGCGTCGACCACACCGTCCCGGCCTCGGTCAACCGCGCCAACTACAAGCTGTACCGCAAGTCCGCGGCGATCGTCGCCTACCGGGAGTTCCCGGGACGCTCGCATTACACGCTCGGCCAGGACGGCTGGGAGGAGGTCGCCGACTACGCGCTGGACTGGGCAGTCACGCCGCGTACCGGGGCATGATCGGCGCCATGATCGGGCGGCTGCATCACGTGATCGTCGACTGCCCCGACCCGGCCGCGCTGGCCGCGTTCTACTCCGAGCTGCTCGGCCTGCCGGTCACCTACCGCTCGGCCGACTTCGTGGTGGTCGCGCGCGACGACACGTCGTCGGGCGTGGCCTTCCAGCTGGCCCCCGACCATCAGCCGCCGCAGTGGCCGGACCCGGCGCATCCGCAGCAGATGCACTTCGACGTCATGGTCGACGACCTCGACGCGGCCGAGCCGCAGGTGCTCGCCCTCGGCGCGCGCCGGCTGGCGTCCGAGGGTGGACGTGTGTACGCGGATCCGGCCGGGCACCCGTTCTGCCTCATCCCGCGCCCGTCCTGGGCGGAGCCGATCGACGGCTAGCCGGCGGCTTCAGTGCGGCGCGGGAGGCCGAGCGGGTTGGCGCGCTGCAGTTCGGGCGACAGCAGCTCGTCGGCCCAGTCCTGGTACGCGACCGGCACGAGCCAGCGGCCGATGGACGTCGCGCCCACCGAGGTGTGCCGCGCGTCGGTCGTGGCCGGCCAGGGTCCGCCGTGATGCATCGCCCAGCAGACGGCGACGCCGGTGGGCCAGCCGTTCATGATCAGCCGTCCGGCCTTGCGCCGCAGCACGTCTGCCACGCGCGCTGCCACCGCGGCGTCCAAGTCGGTCGCGTGAACGGACCCGGCGAGGCTGCCGGGCAGGTGGGCGAGCACGCGGAGCAGCTCGTCGACGGATCGGTACCGCACGACCAGGCCGGCCGGCCCGAACCGCTCCTCGGTCAGCGCGTCCAGGTCGGCCGCGAACCCGGACAGCTCGACCAGGCGCACCTGCGGCCGGGCGCCGAACGCGTCGTCGGACGCGCCGCCCTCGGCCAGCAGGGGCAGGCCCTGCCACGCCGAGTCGTCGGCGTACGCGTCGCGCATCCGGGCGGTCAGCATCGGCCCGCCGGGAGTCGCCGCTACGGCCTCGGCGATCCGATCGGGGAGCGGCCCCGAGTCGGGCACGAACAGCAGGCCCGGCTTGGTGCAGAACTGCCCGGTGCCCATCGTCAGCGAGCCTGCGTACCCGCTCGCGATCCGCTCGGCGTCGCGCTCGGCGGCGTCCGGCAGCACGACGACCGGGTTGAGGCTGCCGAGCTCGCCGTAGAACGGGATGGGATCGGGCCGGGCGACGGCGAGATCGAAGAGCGCCCGGCCGCCGCGCAGCGAGCCGGTGAAGCCGACCGCGGTGATCGCGGGGTGCTGGACGAGCGGCGCACCGGCCGGCGGGCCGTACACGATCCCGAACGTGCCCTCGGGCGCGCCGGCCTCGCGCAGCGCGGCGGCGGCGATGGCCGCGACGGCGGCCGACGTGGCCGGATGCCCCTCGTGCGCCTTGACGACGACCGGGCAGCCGGCCGCCAGCGCGGAGGCAGTGTCGCCGCCCGCGACCGAGAACGCGAACGGGAAGTTGCTCGCCGAGAACACGGCGACGGGGCCGCGGGGGACGAGCATCCGCCGCACATCCGGCCGCGGAGGCGTCGCGGACGCCTTCGCCGGGCTGATGATCGCCTCGACGTAGCCGCCGTCACGGAGCACGTCGCCGAACAGCCGGAGCTGGTTGGACGTCCGGGTGACCTCGCCGGTGAGCCGGACGGCGCCCAGGCCGGTCTCGGCGTCGGCGATCTCGACCAGCTTGTCGGCGCCCTCGTCGAGCCGGTCGGCGACCAGGTCGAGGGCCGCGGCTCGGCCGACCGCCGACGTCGCGGACCATGCCTCGAAGGCCGCCGCGGCCGAGGCGGCGATCACGTCGAGCTCGTCTCGCGCCGTGAACGGGATCGGCTCGCCGGTGGGGCGGCCGGTTCGCGGATCGATGCCCTGCACTGCGTCGTCTGTCATCTGTCCAGTCCTTGTCGAGAACGGCGGTCGTGCGGCCGCCCTCGACGATAGGCCCGGCATGATTGCCGCCATGACAGAGTCTGCGACCGAGGATCCCCGCGTGGCATTCGTCTACCAGGAAGCCCTGCGCGGGCTGATACAGCAACAGGCGGCAGTGGAGAGCCTGCACAACCGCGCCGCAACGCTGGTCTTCGCCGCATCCTTCGCGGGCTCGCTGCTCGGCAGCCGGGCGCTCGCCGACGGCGTCGGCGCGTGGGACTGGATCGCGATCGTGCTGTTGCTGCTGATCGGCGCGCTGACCGTCGTGCTGCTGTGGCCCTACTACGACCTCGCGTTCCGCTTCGATCCCGAGGATCTGCTCGCCCGCTACGTCGACACCGACGAGCCCGCGTCCATGCAGGACATGCACCGCCTGCTCGCGCTGCGGATCAAGGCCGACTTCGCAAACAACGGCCGCATCGTCCGGCGGCTGCGCGAGACGTTCCAGGTCGCGCTCGTCTTGCTGCTCGCCGAGATCATGGCCTGGATGTTCTCCGTCGCGGCCTGAACGGCTTCAGAACGGATACGCCGGCGGCTCGCCGCGGACTGTGACCCAGCGCGTCTCGGTGAACGCGTCGACGTTGGCCGGGGCGCCGCCGAAGCGAGCGCCGGTGCCGGACGCGCCGATGCCGCCGAACGGCACGTTCGCCTCGTCGCTCACCGTCTGGTCGTTGATGTGGACGATGCCGGTCGGGATGCGGTCGGCGAGCGCGAGCCCCTTCATGACGTCGCGTGTCACGATGCCGAGTGAGAGCCCGTAATCCGACGCCGTTGCCAGCCGCACCGCCTCGTCAACGGAGGAGTACCGGGTGACCGGCGCGACCGGCCCGAACACCTCGTCGGTGAAGGCGGGCGATGTCGGCGGCGAGTCGGCCAGCACCGTCGCCTGATAGAACAGCTGGTCGTATTCGCCACCGGCCGCGATCTTCGCGCCGGCGTCGCGGCTCGCGGTGACCAGCCCGTGGATCTTGTCGCGCTGGTGGGCATCGATCACCGGTCCGAGCGCCACCTGGTCGGTGGCCGGATTGCCTACCGGCAGGTGCGCGGCCTTGGCGGACAGCCGCTCGACGAAGTCGTCGTAGAGGCGTTCGTGCACGATGTGCCGCCCCGTCGTCATGCAGATCTGGCCCTGGTGGAAGAACGATCCGAACGCGGCGAGCGTGGCGGCCTGGTCGACGTCCGCGTCGTCGAGGACGACCAGCGCGGAGTTGCCGCCGAGCTCGAGATGCACCCGCTTCAAGTGCCGGCCGGCCAGCTCGCCGACCTTGCGCCCGGCCGCGGTCGACCCGGTGAACGAGATGACGCGGACGCGTGGATCGGTGATCATCGCCTCGCCGACGTCGGCACCTCCGGGCAGCATCTGCAGCACGCCGGCCGGCAGGCCTGCCTCCTCGAAGATCCGGGCGAGGACGACGCCGCCGGTGACGCCGGTGCGCGGGTCCGGCTTGAGGATCACGGCGTTGCCGAGCGCGAGTGCGGGCGCCACCGACCGGATGCCGAGGATGATCGGCACGTTGAACGGCGAGATCACCCCGACGACGCCTGCCGGGACGCGCCGGGCCATCGACAGTCGCGGCTCCTCGCTCGGCAGCAACTCGCCGTAGGCGCGACTCGGCAGCGCGGACGCCTCGAAGCACTCCTGCTCGGCGACGTGCAGCGCGAAGTCGGCGAGCGGCGGGATGGCCCCGACTTCGCGGATGTTCCACCACGAGATCTCGTCGCGGTGCTCGGCCCACAGGGCGCCCGCCCGTCGCAGCACGGCGGCGCGTTCGGGATAGGGCGTAGCGGCCCACTCGAGCTGCGCGGCGGCCGCGCTCTCAGCGGCGCGCCCGACGTCCTGCGCCGACGGTTTGCCCAGCGTGCCGAGGGTGGCGCCGGTGGCTGGTTCGACGACCGGGTAGTCGCCGCCCGGCGGGGCGACCCAGTCGCCGCCGAGAAAGACCTTGCCCTGCCACACCGACTCATCGAGAAACGCCATCACCGCTCCCGCCGATCGAACGCCGAAAGACGGGGACGACGTTAACCCATGTTCGGGTGGTCGGCGGTGCCGCTTCCGAGGCCGGCGAGCTTGTCCGGGTTGACGACCCAGCGGAGCTCGGCGATGCGCCCTTCGACAATGCTGAACGTCACCGCGCCGGCCGGCACGCCGGCCAACGTCGCGAGCAGTCCGGGCTCGCCGTTGATCGACGCGAGCTCGGACTCGACGCCTTGCGCCTGCGGCTTGGCGAGCACGCCCAGCACCCAGCGGGCGACGTTGCCCGCGCCGTGCAGCGGACGCGTCGCGGCCGAGACCTTGCCGCCGCCGTCGGCCCACAGAGTGACGTCGGGAGCGAGCACGGCCATCAGCTCGTTCAGGTCGCCACCGGCACAGGCGTCGAGGAAGCGCTGCACCACTTCGCTTTGCTGTGAGCTGTCGGCCTCGAAGCGTGGACGTCGTGCCGACACATGCTCGTGTGCCCGGTGGGCCGCCTGCCGCACGGCCGACTCGGATCGATCCAGCGCTGTCGCGATCTCGGCGTGGGAGTAGCCGAACACCTCGCGCAGCAGGAACACCGCCCGTTCGAGTGGCGACAACGTCTCGAGCACGACGAGCAGCGCCATCGACACAGAGTCGGCGACCTCGGCTTCGTCGGCGACGTCCGGCGAGGTCAGCAGCGGTTCGGGCAGCCACGGGCCGACATAGGACTCGCGCTGCGCCCGCGCCGACTGCAACCGGTTGAGCGACAGGTTCGTCACGGTGCGAACGAGGTACGCCTTGGGATGCTCGACGCTCGCTTGGTCGACTGCGGCCCATCGCAACCAGGCGTCCTGCACGATGTCCTCGGCGTCGGCGACGCTGCCGAGCATCCGGTAGGCCGTTGCGAACAGCAGCCTCCGGTGCTCGGCGAACGGGTCGGTCACGGCTGCGAGTGTGCCAGGACGCGCAAGCCGGCCTGGCTCGTCGGCGAGGTGAGCGTCCAGCCGAGCTCGCGCTTGGCTTTCGCGTTCGAGACTCGCATGTTCGACCGGGCGGTGGCGTAGGCGAAGCCCATCGGCCGGATCATCCAGAGCGGGACCGTCATCGGCTTCGGTGCATCGAACGCTTCGGCCACCGCCCGGACGTGATCGCCGAAGCTGATCGGGCCGTCATCGACGATGTTGTAGGCCTCGCCGCCACGTCCGCGTTCGATCGCGGCCACCGTGGCCGACGCCGCGTCTCGCAGGTCGACCCACGGCAGGACCCCGTGACCACTGGGCGCGGGGATCTTGCGCTTACGCAGCATGGCGACCAGCGCATCAGTGCCGCCCGGGCCGTAGAGGAAGCCGAATCGCAGCGCGATGCCGTCGATGCCGTCGGTGCTGAACGCCTGCTGCTCCTTGAGCCGCATGGCCCGCAGGTGCTTCTCCATCTGACGACTCTTTCCTGGTGGGGCGAACGGGTCGTCCTCGGTGAGCACACGGTCGCCGAAGTCCTCGTAGCCGTAGCCGATCGCGATGGACTCGACGACGAACCGCCGAGCGCCGACCACCACGGCGGCGTCGAGGAGGTTCGACGTGCCCTCGACGCGCAGCGAATCGGTCAGCGCCATGTCGCGGTGGCGCGTCGGCGGCTTGCGCAACGCTGTCACTGCGTGGACGACGACGTCGGCGTGCAGCCCCTCGACCCCGCGCAACAACCTGTCGCGGTCGAGCACGTCGGCCGCTACGCCCGTCTTCTCGCTGCGGCTCAGCCCGATCACCTTGTGGCCGGCCGCCGTGAGCGCCCGGGCCATGTGCCCGCCGAGGACGCCGTTCGCCCCGGCGAGCAGTACCGTCTTCTGCTCTGTCGTGTTTGTCATGCCCATGAGACCGGCGAGCCCCGGCCCATGTGACATGCGTGGCGCGCGTCACCTCGCGGTCGACAGCGACAGGCCGAACTGGCCGGCCGCGTCCGTCCACCAATCCGCGAGCTCGAAGCCGGCCGCGGCGAGCTCGGCGGTGACACCCTCGCGGCGGAACTTCGCCGACACCTCGGTACGCATCTCCTCGCCCGCCTCGAACGTGACGTCGAGCCCGAGCAGCTCGACGCGTACCCGCTGCGTGGACCGTGACCGCAGGCGCATCTCGATCCACTCGGCATCGGCGTCCCAGATCGCCACGTGCGCGAACGCGTCCGGATCGAAGTCTGCCTTCAGCTCGCGGTTGATCACGTGCAGGACGTTCTTGTTGAACTCGGCAGTGACGCCGGCCGCGTCGTCGTAGGCCGGCACGAGCACGTCCGGGCTCTTGACCAGGTCGGTGCCGAGCAGCAGCGTCTCGCCGGAATGCAGCTCGGCGCGTACCTGCCGCAGGAAAGTCGCCCGTTCGGACGGCACCAGGTTGCCGATCGTGCCGCCCAGGAACGCGACCATGCGCTGCTCGCCGCCCGGCAGCCGGTCGAGGTGTTCCTCGAAGTCGGCGACGACGCCGTGGACGGTCAGGCCTGGGTACTCGTCGAGGATCTCGGCGGCCGCCTGGCGCAACGCCACCTCGGACACGTCGACCGGGACGTAGCGGCGCAGCGTGCCGGCGTCACGCAACGCGTCGAGCAGCAGGCGGGTCTTCTCCGCCGAGCCGGAGCCGAGCTCGACGAGCGTGTCGGCGCGTGACGCGGCGGCTATCTCAGCGCCGCGTTCCCGGAGGATCGAGCGCTCGGCCCGGGTCGGGTAGTACTCGGCCAGCCGGGTGATCTGCTCGAACAGCTCGCTGCCGCGCTCGTCGTAGAACCACTTCGGCGGCAGCCACTTCGGCGACGCGGTCAGCCCGCGCAACGCGTCTTTGCGCAACGCAGCAGTGAGGAAATCAGGCGGCAGATGATTGTCGACGATCAGACTCATGTCGGGTCCTTCGTGTCGAGCGGCGTGATGCGCACGCCGTCGGGGGGTGCAGTCAGCAGGCTGTGGTCGGGCACGTCATGCCAGCCGGGCTCGTCGTCGGACGGCTCGGACGCGACCACGACGCCGAGTTGGTCGGCCCGCCAGCACAGCGTGTCGCCCCAGGTCGTGGCGGCGATCGTCTCGCCGTCGGTTGCCAGCAGGTTCAGCCGAGCTGTCGGGGCGGCTTGCGCTGCCGCGGACACGGTCGCGGCAAGTGCGTCGCCGAGCACCGCGCCTGCCTCGAGCCGCGAATGGGTCAGCGCCCAGAGCAGGGCGGAGTCGGTCGGCGCGTCCAGGTGCAGCAGCCGTTCCGGCGGCAGTGTCCCCGCCAGCGTCGAGGCGCAGGACGGCCAGTCC
>DASXRA010000529.1:0-3258 GCA_036506855.1 Jatrophihabitantaceae bacterium | reverse complement strand
ACACCGGCATCGACACCACGCATCCGGACCTCGCGACGCAGGTCGTCGCCGCGCAGAACTTCACCGAGGAGCCGGACACCGACGACAAGGTCGGCCACGGCACGCACGTGGCATCGATCATCGCCGGTACGGGCGCGGCGTCCGGCGGCAAGTACGTCGGGGTGGCCCACGGCGCGCAGCTGATCAACGGCAAGGTGATGCAACTCGGCTTCGTCGGCCCGGGCATCCCGGAGGGGGTCGGTCGCGAGTCCTGGATCCTGGCCGGGATGCAGTGGGCGGTCCGCCAGGGCGCCGACGTCGTCAACATGAGCCTCGGCAACTCTTACCCGGACGGCAACGATCCGCTCAGCCAGGCCGTGAACGCGCTGACAGCGCAGTCCGGCGCCCTGTTCGTGGTGTCGGCCGGGAACGAGGGGCCCGATCACTACTCCGTCGGCGGGCCGGCGGCCGCGGATTCGGCGCTGGCGGTCGGCAGTGTCGATCGCGACGACAACGTCAGCGTGTTCTCCAGCCGCGGACCCCGCATGGTCGACGGCGTGCTCAAGCCCGAGGTGACCGCCCCGGGGAACGGGATCGTGGCCGCTCGCGCAGCTCATGGGCGGATCGGCCAGCGCGTCGGTGACAGTTACACGAGGCTGTCGGGAACCTCGATGGCCGCCCCGCATGTGGCCGGTGCCGCCGCGATCCTGCTGCAGCAGCACCCGGACTGGGACGCGAACCAGTTGCGTGCCGCGCTCACGTCGACGGCGGCGTACAACCCGTCCTACGACGCGTACTCGCAGGGTGCCGGGCGGATCGACCTCGACCGGGCGACGGGCCAGGACGTCTACGTCGACGCGGGGACGCTGAACCTGGGCTACTTCGCTGCGTCCTCGCCGAAGCACCACGCGACGAAGACGCTGACCTACCGCAACGCGTCTGCCGCGCCGATCACGTTGACCTTGACGGCGGACGCGACCCAGCAGTCCGGCGATCCCGCGCCCACCGGCACCCTCACGGTGAGCCCCGCGACGCTGACCGTGCCGGCCGGGGGCACCGCCGCCGCAGACGTCAGCGTCGAGCTCACCGACCGCCCGTCCGGGGCCTACAACGGTCGGGTCAGCGCGTCCGGGCCGGGCGGGTTGTCGCTGGACACGACGGTGGGGTTCGTCAAGCAGGGCGAGGAGGTCCAAGCGACGTTCCGCGCCATCGACCGCAACGGCGACCCCGCCGAGGCCTTCTTCGTGCTGCGCAACCCGCGAAGCCCCGATTCATTCCTCACGGTGGCCGTGCCGCGCGGCGGGTCGTACACGGTGCAGATGCTGCCGGGCGACTACTCGATCCTCGGCTACGTCCGGACGCCCTACGGATCCACCGACCACAACAGCGAGCTCACCGTCGTCGCCGACCCGGAACTGGAGATGGCTCAGCCGAACCCGACGATCACCTACGACGCGCGCAAGGCTCAGCCGGTCGACGTCCATGTCCCACGAGACGTCGACGTGAACGGGCTGACAGTGGGCCTGCAGGTCGAGCGGCCGGAGCTGGAGATCCCGCTGCAGGACTCACTCCTGTTCGCGCGCGGGCCGAGCTTCGGCTCGATCCCCGCGGTGCCGATGTCGGTGCTGCCGTTCGAACGACCGCAGCGCGGGCACGGTGACCTCGACAGCTACTGGAGCCTGGTGTCGCCGCGGGCAAGGGCAGCCATCACGTCGCCGATGCGCAGCGATCTGCCCGTCTCGTTGATGGACGGTTCGGCCCGCCTCGACGGCAGCCACGATCTTGCGGTTGTCGACGCAGGAGCAGGCGCCGGACTACGCGGGCCTCGACGCGGCCGGCAAGCTGGCGCTCGTGCGCGAGAACGGCGACGTCTCCTTCGCCGACCAGGCGACCGCCGCCACGGACGCGGGGGCGTCGGCTTTGCTGGTATCCGCAGCGTCGCCCGGACCGTTCTTCGGCGAGGCCTTCTCCGACATCCCGGTGCTCGCGATCAGCCGCGACGACGGGACGCGACTGCGATCGTTGCTGTCCCCCGGCTCCGTCCAGGTGCGGTTGTCCGGCAGCTCGTCGTCGTCCTACCTGTACGACCTCGTCTTCCGTGAGCACGACCGCGTGCGAGCGAATACCGTCTACGCGCGAGCGGCCTGGCCGAGGTCAATACGTCCTACTACGCCGACGACTCGCGTACGCAGCAGCGGTTCTGGCAGAACCGCAACCCCGCCTGGGGCACCGTCTGCGGCTACTGCGCGAGCCTGGCGCGGGAGGGCGAGGACTGGCACGGTGCGGTGACCCGCGTGGAGTACGTGACGGCCGGCGAGCCGTGGCGGGAGTCGCTGCTGCAGGACTCGTGGCTGCAGTGGAATGCCGTCCGGACGTATCCGCCTGGCGTCACGGCAGCATCGTGGGCCAAGGCGCCCGCCGTTCCCGGAGTGCCGATCCGGCCGGGCGTGGTGTCGGCGCGGGTAGGTGATCAGCTGCAGATCCGGCTGGCCGGCTACACCGACGCGGATCCGGCGCATCTGAGCGACGTCCCGGACTTCTGGTTCCAGGGCACGACGTCGCTGTCGCGTGACGGCCAATCCCTCGGCGGGTGCGTCAACTTCCGCGTGCTGAACTGCGACGTCGACGTCCCCGCCGACGAGGGCAGGTACACGCTGACCGCGGTCGATCCGGCGCCGGTGTTCACCGACGCGGTTCAATCGTCGACCACGACGTGGACGTTCAGCTCGCGGCACGGCGAAGCAACCCTGCCGCTCATCGACCTCGACTACGACGCGCCGGTGAGCATGACCAACGCGCTCACTGCCGACACCCCGACGACGATCACGGTCGGCGTGGCGCGCCAGCCGGGATCGACGGGAGGGGCGCTGGGCACGCCCACCGTCCAGGTGAGCTATGACGACGGGTCGACGTGGACGTCGCTCGCCGTCTCGCCGGTCGACCACGTGCAGTTCGTTGCGCACTACAAGCTGCCGAAGCTCGCCGCGACGAACGGATTCGTCGCACTACGCGTCAGTGCCGGTGACGCCGCGGGCAACAGCATCGTCCAGGAGATCCCGCGGGCATTCCGGCTCACCGGGTAAGCGCGGTCAGTCGTCGAGAATGCCGTCGCGCGACACGCTGTAGCCCGCCTGGAAACGGGTGCGTGCCCCGAAGACGTCGAAGAGCTCGCTCACCCTGCGCTGCAACGTTCGAAGGCTCAGGCCGAGCTGCCGAGCGACGGTCTCGTCCTTGAGTCCGGCCGAGAGCAGGCTGAGGATCTCGGCATCGCCGCCGCTG
>DASXRA010000528.1:0-2343 GCA_036506855.1 Jatrophihabitantaceae bacterium | reverse complement strand
ACGACGGAATCGGCGATGACCGCTGGCTGGTATATGTCCTGGTGACCGGCTCCGGGAACGAGCTTCAGCTCGACGGGATGCCCGGCCGCCTCGAGTGCCTCGGCGAACGTCCGGGTGAATGTCGGCGACACCAGGTCGTCGGCGGCGCCATGCGCCAGCAGGGCGGGCAGGTCGCGCCGGGAGGTCAGCCAGGTCATCGGATTGCCTTCCCGCCACGCGGCGGGCACGTCGGCCCCGCTGGCTCCGAAGAGCGGATAGGCGACGCCCCGCAAGAGCAGGATGTTGTACGGCCCGGACAAGCCGACGAGCCCGTCCACCCGTACCGCGGGGTATGGGCAGTCCTTGCGGAAATGCGCACCGGCGAGCGCCGCCAAGGAAGCAAGATGTGCACCCGACGAGTGGCCGAGGACGACGACCGGCCCGGGCGCGATGCCTGCGCGCCGCGCGCGGTCTGCCGCGAAGTCGACCGCGCACACGACGTCGCTGACCGGCACCGGGAACCGGACGCCGGAATCCGCTGCACGGTACGTGGCGTTCACCGCGACCATGCCGTGGGCGGCCAGCGTATCGGCGAGCGGGCCCAGCCCACGGCGATCCGCTGTGCGCCATCCCCCACCCGGGATGAGGACGACCACTGGCGCGCGACCGGCCGGGGACGGCGGCAGGTAGACGTCGGCGGCGACGCCGGGCAGGTAATTCTCCGTGCTCGCCGGATGAGACGAGTGGTGATCGCGGCCGGGCCGCAGCGCGATCCAGCCGGCGACGAGCAGCACGACCGCGGCGGCTGCTGCCGACCAGCGCCAGCCGTGGATCCTCATAGCTCGACGATTGCAGGCAGAAACCGCCGCCCCAATGGGCCTTGGTCCCCCATCGGCTCGGAAGATGGACGCATGCGAACCTCAGGAGCACGTCAATGATCACGTGCGTCGTCGACTACGTGATCGATCCGGCCAAGATCGCGGACTTCGAGCGGTTCGCCTCGCGCTGGATGCAACTGGTCGACCAGCACGGCGGCCGTCATCATGGCTACTTCCTGCCCGCAGAGGGTTCCAGCGATCGCGCGCTCGCCCTGTTCACATTCCCGAGCCTCGCCGCGTACGAGCAGTACCGCAGCGGGTTCGGCGTCGACCCGGAATTCGTCGAAGCCGATCGCATTCGCGACGAGAGTGGCTGCGTCGTCCGGTACGACCGGACGTTCATGCGCCTGTTCCTGCCCAGGGACTGACCGCGGGACCTCGCTGCAGACAGTCAGCCGAGCAGCGACGCCACGCGCGCGAGCGTCTCGTGGACGTTGACCTCGGTGGTGACCTCACGGGCCTCCGCGAGCGACAGCCAGCGCAGCGGGGCGTCGGGCTTCTCCGGCCGGATCGCATCGGGCTGCGCCGTGGCGAGTACGAACCGCAGGTCGGCGTGCTCGTGAGCCGGATCGTCGCGCTTCGCCGGTACCGGGACGACCGCCACGTGCACGATCTCTGCGTCCGGCCACGGCGCGAGATCGGTCAGGCCGGTCTCCTCGCGGCCTTCGCGCAGCGCGATGTCGATCGGGTTCGTCTCCCCCGGGTCAGCGTGCCCGCCGACCTGTAGCCACGCGTGTTGCCGCTGGTGCCAGCGCAAGAGAACCCGCTCGCTCTGCCGATGCACGATCATGGCGGATGCCGTGATGTGCAGGGGATTCGCGCGTTGCCACGGGTCGTGCGCGGTGTCGAGCAGGGTCCGGATTCGAGCCACGTCCGCGGCCTCGGTGGGACCCTGTGGGCGGTATCGGGACAACAAGTCGGCGACGGCTGGGGGCACGACCGCCAGCCTAGGACGCGTCTCGGAAGTTGCGCCGGTACGCGTCGGGCGAGACGCCGACGGCGCGGTTGAAGTGGCGGCGCAAGGTGGCCGCCGTCCCCATGCCGACGCGGCCGGCCACGTGGTCGATGCCGTCGTCGGTGTTCTCCAGGAGCTCCTGCGCCCGGTGGATCCGCTGGGTCAGCATCCATCGCAGCGGCGTGGTTCCGGTGGCGGCCATGAAGTGCCGGCCGAGGTTGCGCGTGCTCATGTGCGCGCGGCGAGCGAGGTCGCCCACGGACAGCGGCTCGTCCAGATGCGCGACTGCCCAGTCGAGCACGTCGCCGAGACTGTGGGCGTCGCTGACCGGCACTGGGGACGAGATGAACTGGGCCTGACCGCCGGACCGGTGCGGCGGGACGACCAGCCGGCGGGCCAGGTCATTGGCGACTGCGGCACCGTGGTCGGTGCGGACGATGTGCAGGCACAGGTCGATGCCAGCGGCCTTCCCGGCGGAGGTCAGCACGTCGTCCTCGTCGATGTAGAGCACGCCAGGGTCGACTTCGACGG
>DASXRA010000527.1:0-3184 GCA_036506855.1 Jatrophihabitantaceae bacterium | reverse complement strand
ATCACAGACTGCGACCCAGCGAGAGTGGGCTGCAGTCAGCCGTTCGCCGCGGCACGGCTCGCTGCGAGCATCTCGTCGCGTGGTGGCCCGGCCGCCGGACGCCGCGTGGCGAGCATCTCGCCGAAGAGCTGCTCGATGCGGCGCTGCATGCCGACGTCCGAATCGAGCACGCGCGTGCTGTCCAACAACCCGATTCGGCGAACGAAGACCCGGAAGACGTCGGCGTCGAGTGTGGCCGCGGCGCCGGCAGCCAGCAGGCTGAACAGCGCGTAGTCGCCGTCGTGGCGGGTGAAATCGACTGACTGGCCCGTCCACATGCGGTGGCGCTGCGCGTCGAGCGCCGTCGCGAGGTCGTACCGCTCACGCAGCGCCGGTGCCGTTGCAGCGGCGAAGGCGGCAAGCGCGTCGCCCGGGTCATGGTGCCCGCGCAGCGCCGCGGCCAACTCGGCGGCGTGGATGAGCGCGAATGACAGTCCGTGCGCGAGCACGGGATCGGTGTGGCAGGCCGCGTCACCGACCGGGACGAGTCCGATCGGCGATCCCGCGTCGTACCTGCGGATGCTGTTGTGCAGCCCGGCCATCGCGAGCACCCCGGTGATGGGGTCGACCCCTGCCGGGTCTGCCCACAGCCGCAACGCGGGGATCAGCGCGACAGCTGCGTCGAACGCCGCCGGATCATTCAGCACCCGCCATTCGGGGACGCCGGTGGGCACTGCGAGCACAGCGGCGAACGTGCGGTTGTCTCCGGGGAAGGTCGAGTACGCCAGGTAGCCCAGATCGCCGCGTGGACTCAGGATCCACGGCCCGTCCGGCAGGGCGAATCCGTCTCGCTGCCGGTAGTAGCGGCTGTAGTAGATGACACCGCAGTCGCTGGTCTCGACGTCGTGGCCGGGCACGCCGGCCTCGGCCAGCCAGCGACCGGTCGGCGTGCGTCGCCCGAGTGCGTCGACCACCAGGTCGACGGCGAGATCCACCCCGTCGGCCCCGACCGCCGTAACCCGCATCGCGTCGGTGCGGACGCCGGCGACCTTGACGCCGTCCCGAACGTCGATGCGCGCCTCGGCGCACACGGCGCGACGCAACGCCCACTCGATGACCGGGCGGCGCACCGCGAGGTACTGCAGATCCTCGTCCCCGGGCCCGGCCGATCCGGGCAGCTTGCGACGCAGGTCCACGTCCTCGGCGCCGGCAGCGATCAGCGCGGCGTACACGTCGGGCAGGTGCTCCTTGAGTTCGACCCGTCCCCGCGGGATGAACGCGTGCGGCTGCAGGAAGTGTGGGATGCCTGCACGCCGCCAGTGCGGCGCGTCCTCCGGGGCGCCGACCTCGAAGGCGTCCCGCTCCAGCAACGTCACCCGATGGCCGTCGCGAGCCAGCATGAGCGCGGCCGACAGCCCGGCCATGCCGCCGCCCATCACAGCTACCGATCGGGCAGACATCGGCCCCCCTCACCATCAGCGTCGTCAGGGTACGCAATCTCCCTCTTCGGCCCGGGTTGACGTCCGAGCATCACCATGTAACCATTTATCTATGGTGGTAGATAAGCAGGGAAGCGGTTCGCCTATCGAGTTCCGGCTGGACCCAACTTCGGGGGTGCCGACGTACCTGCAGCTGGTCCGGCAGGTGGAGCACGCGTTGCGGCTCGGGTACCTGGTCGCGGGTGATCAGCTGCCGAAAGTTAAGGACGTCGTCGCCGGGTTGGCGATCAACCCGAACACCGTGCTCAAGGCCTACCGCGAGCTCGAGCACAAGGGACTGGCGGCGGGACGGCCGGGGCAGGGCACCTTCATCGAGGGGACGCTCGACGTCGTCCCCCTTCGTGACCAGCAGGCGCTGCGCCGCGGGTTGACCCGCTGGCTGACCGCCGCGACGGATGCCGGGCTGGACGAGGAGGGGATCACCGCGCTGTTCACTAGCGCACTTCACGATCTCACCCGAGCCCACAAGGGGGTGATCGCATCGTGAACGTGATCGAGGCCCAGGGCCTGGGCAAGCGGTACGGCCGGAGCTGGGCGTTGCGCGACTGCACGCTGGCGGTTCCGCAGGGTCGGGTCGTCGCGCTCGTCGGCCCGAACGGGGCGGGCAAGACCACCCTGCTGCACCTCGCGGTCGACCTCACCAAGCAGACGACCGGCGAGATCACGGTGCTCGGCGGCATCGCGCCCGGCTCGGACGAGGCGCTGAACCGGATCGGGTTCGTCGCGCAGGACACCCCGCTCTACCAGTACCTGAGCGTGGCCGACACGATGCGGCTGGTCGAGAACCTCAGCGCCCGGTTCGACGCGGCCAACGCCCGCGCCCGTCTCGCCGAGCTCGGCATTCCGCTGAACCGAAAGGTCGGCAAGCTCTCGGGCGGCCAACATGCACAGGTCGCCCTCGCGGTGGCCCTGGCCCGTCACCCCGACCTGCTGATCCTGGACGAGCCGGTCGCCCGCCTAGACCCGCTGGCCCGCCACGAGTTCATGGGCACGCTGATGGCCGCCACGGTCGAAGACGGGATCTCCGTGCTGCTGTCGTCCCACGTCGTCTCCGAGTTGGAGCGGGTCTGCGACTACCTCGTCGTGCTCGCCGCCGGACGCGTGCAGGTCGCGGGCGACGTCGATGACCTGCTCGACACCCACCAGCTCCTTACCGGCCCGACCGAGCAGGCGGCAACCGTCGCGGCCGCGCGGCCGGTCGTCCACGAGCGACGCGGTGAGCGGCAGACCAGCCTGCTGGTCCGCGCGAACGGCACGGCCGCGCCGCCACCGCCTGGCTGGCAGACCGCAGGCACCAACCTGGAGGAACTCGTGCTGTCCTACCTGCGCGCGCCGAACGCGGCCGCGCTTCCCGGACCGTCCGCGTCGACGGCTGCCCGACGCGTCGAGGTCGGTGCGTCATGACCGCGACCACAGCGCCCACGCGGACGGGCTGGCAACTGCCCCGCCTGCGCGGCCTGCCATGGGTGACCTGGCGGCAGCATCGCTTCGCTCTCGCCGGAACCGTCGTGGTACTCGGCGGGTTCGGGATCCTGATGCTGATCAGCGGCCTGGCGATGCACAGTGACTACGCCAGTCTCGGCCTGAACAGCTGCGGGAACCTCAGCGACCCTGCCTGCGGCACCCCGCTGGGCATCTTCCAGCAGAACTACCAGAACTGGGCGCAGCAACTGCCCCAATTTCTGACGTTCGTGCCCGGGCTGCTC
>DASXRA010000526.1:0-2351 GCA_036506855.1 Jatrophihabitantaceae bacterium | reverse complement strand
TGCGGGGTGAGGCGGCCGACCGCCAGCGCGACCGGCACCGAGTGTCCGGGCCGAAGCCACGGATGCTCGCACGGCTCACGCGCCATCGCGGTCATGTCGGGCACGATGACCGGATTGTTGATCACCGTGATCCGCTCGCGGGCGAGCGCAGCGGTCCGGGCGAGATCGTCGGCCACGCCATCGGAGACCGCGACGATCACGTCTGCCCAGGGGTACGTGCGCCGGATCAGGGCGGGCAGCAGCCGCTCGCGCCACTGCGAAGACCTGCCGTTTTGAACCGACAGCGTGTTGTGCTCGACCACGACGACCCGGGTGTCCGTCCCGGCGAGCCGCGTCGCCGCCAGCGCGATGACGTTGACGTAGTTGAGTGCCGCGAGCAGCGCCCGTGGCCGCTCGTGGCGCAGGTAGCGGGCAAGCGGCGACGTCCCCAGCAACGCATGCGAGGCCCCGAGCCTGATGACGCGGACCCGGTCGGACAACTCGGCCGCGTAGCTCGCTTCGTCGTTGTTGCGAGCCACCACGAGATCGGCGGCGTAGCCGCGCTCGGCAAGGCCCGTCGCCAGGCGCACCATGGCACGCTCGGCCCCGCCACCACCCATGGTCGCCGTGAAGAGCGCGATCGGCGCGCTGTCCCGCCTCATCGTCGTCACCCCTTCGCTCACGCCAGCCGCACGACTCGCCGTACCCGGATCCGGAGCTGCCTGCGTTGCGCCCGCGGCAACCCCGCGAGATAACCGCCGCCGAGGCAGAGCGCGCCCGTCACGGTCGCGCCTGCGGCGAGGGAAACCCAGGACGAGACATCGACGACGCGACCGAGATAAGCGGCGAGCGCGAACAACAGGACAGTCACGGCTGCCGGGCGCAGCGCGGCGACGAGCTGTGTCCGCCGCGCAACCTCCAACAGCCGGCCGATCAGCAGCGGGTAGGCAACCGTCAGGATCAGCCTGCCCGCAATAAAGCCGGCGACGACCCCCGCGAGTCCGGCGTCCAGCCACACAAACGCCACCACGGCCAGGCCCACGGAGGTACAGGCGGACAGCAGTCCGAGCAAGACCTTCGCCCGCAGCACAAGCGTCAGATCGATGACGTTCGAGTCGGTGCGGATGACAGCGAACTGCAACACCATGACCACGATCAGCAGCATCGTGGTCGTGCCCGGGTAGTAGCGCGGTCCCACCCAGAGGTTGAGGAAGCAGCGCTCCCACACAAGGATCGTCGCGCCTGCCGCCGCTGTAACCAGCCAGGTGATGGCCATCATCTCATTGCGGACGGCCACGGCACGTTCGCGCTCGCCGGCGCCGATGAGCCCGCCGAGTCCGGGCATCACGGCGAAGATCACGGCGGCGGCGACTGTGGTGACGGCGTCCGGGACGTAGCGCGCCAGCGAGTAGCCGGCCACAAGCGTCGCCGATCCCGCGACGCCGAGCACGACCACGTCCGCGCCCTGCATCAACTGCATCACGAGGTTCCACAGCATGAACCAGCTGCTGAGGCCGAGAAAGCGACGCACCGCGCTGCGCTTCGGCCTGGCGACACCGAACCAGCCGACCTGCGACCGGACGATCCAGAGGTACACGGCACCGGTCAGGACCGTCGTCACGAGCCCGGCGGCAGCGACGCCGACGATGCCGGTGCGCAGGGCGAGGGCCGCGATGATGAGTCCGCCGCCGAGGAGTATGACGGCGGAGGACAGGCCGATGCGCTTGTACGCAAGGTTCTCGCCGTGCAGGACCGACTGGGGCAGGTAGGCGAGGCTGATCACGATGAACGTGAGCACGACCAACCACGACGCGAGACGCACCGAGCCGACCGAGCCGTCGGGTACGTGCAACCAGAGCGGGGTGAACCAACTGAACAACGCGCCGAGCAGCAGCAGCAGCGGAAGGAAGAGGAACCAGACGACGATGGCGCTGCCCACCTGGCGTCGCTTCTCGGCATAGTCATCCGAGGACTGCTCGTGCGCGATGACCCACTTCAGCGCTTCGCCCGGCCGCCCGGTGGCGACCGCGGCGTGACCGAGCAGGCGCTGCAGCACCTGCCACACGCCGTAGGTAAAGCTGCCGAGTCCATGGACGAGAAGCGGCGTCACGACCAGGCCGACGATGATCTGCGCCAGGTAGTCGATGAGGCCCGCTGCGGCGTTGAGCGATGCCCGCCCGGTCAGCGTGCCGACACCGCGGAACCGGCGGGCGCGGTGGCGGCGGCGGTCAGGTCGTGCTCCGGCCGCCTCCGACACGCGGGTCACGGTCACCACGCATCTACAGCCGCGACCAGATCGCGGACCGGATGTCGGTGAGCACCTCGTCCGGCTGCCGGCTCGCATCGACCACGACGGCGTGTGTGTCGCTCCA
>DASXRA010000525.1:0-12344 GCA_036506855.1 Jatrophihabitantaceae bacterium | reverse complement strand
GGGCGGGTCGTCGCCGACCCGGCCGTGGCCGCACTGGTCGACGCCGGCACGCGCACCGTCACGTTGCGCACGCCGCAGGGCGCGGCCGTCACACCGCTCACCGACGTCGACCCGTGGGGCCGCTACCGGGTCGAGGGATTCGGGGTGCCGCCGTTCCGCGTGACAACGGACTTACCAAGCGCTGAGGATTCCGCTCGCTGATCGAGATGCTCTAGCGTTCCGGGCATGCCCCTGGATGCATCATTCGTGGGCCGGGTCTACCCGCCGACGGACGCGTACGAGGTTGGACGCGAGAAGATTCGCGAGTTCGCCGACGCGATCGGCGACCCCAACCCGGCATACCGTGATCGCGAAGCGGCGAAGAGCATCGGGCACCCGGACGTCATCGCGCCGCCGACGTTCGCGATCGTGGTGACGATTCGCGCGAGCCGCCAGGTGATCGCCGACCCGGAGCTCGGCCTGGACTACTCGCGCGTCGTGCACGGCGAGCAGCGATTCGTCCACGCCCGGCCGATCCGCGCGGGCGATTCGCTGACCACGGTCGTCTCGGTCGAGGACATCCGGTCGGCGGCGGGCAACGACATCATCACGACGAAGAGCGACGTCTCGACCGTCGACGGCGAGCCGGTCGTCACGGCGTACGCCACCCTCGTCGTGCGGGGCGCCGGGTCATGATCAGCTACGCCGACGTCGAGGTGGGCACGGCGCTGCCCGCGCAGACCTTCCCGATCGAGCGCGGCGACCTCGTGCGCTACGCGGGAGCGTCCGGAGACTTCAACCCCATCCACTGGAACGAGCGCTTCGCCACGTCCGTCGGCCTGCCGAACGTGATCGCGCACGGCATGTACACCATGGCCGTCGTCGCCCGGGTCGTCACCGACTGGGCCGGCGATCCCGGAGCGGTTGTCGAGTACGGCGTGCGCTTCACCCGTCCGATCGTCGTCCCGGACGTAGACGGCGCGGTGCTCGAGGTCGCCGGCGTCGTGTCCGCCAAGCGGGACGACGGGCTGATCGACGTCGACCTGCGCGCGACGGTCGGCGGGCAGACCGTGCTGGCCAAGGCGCGAGCAGTCGTGCGCCTGCCGGCCGGTTGGCCGGCGTGAGCGTGCCACGTCGCCGTCTCGGTCTGCTTGCCGTCACGCTCACGCTCGCGCTCGGCGCGACGGCGTGCACCGCGAGCACGTCCGGGCACGGCGCCAGCCCGCCGCCGAGCAGCTCGACGAGCCAGAGCAGCCCGACCAGCGCGTCGTCGTCCAGCCAGCCCAGCACGCCGTCGCCGACCCAGCAGCCGGCGTGCCCGACGAGCTACGCCGCGCCTGACCCGAAGCGCCCGAGGGTGCGGCTCGCCTTCGCCATCAGCGCGGATCTGGCCACCGTGCAGGGCACCGAGCACGTCGAGTTCACGCCGGACCTGCCGATCACCGAGCTGGTCTTCCGGCTCACCGCGAACACGGCGCCGACCGTCGCGGCGGGCAACAAGATCGTCGTCCACAAGGCAACCGCCGACCACGGGGCCCGGGCAGCGACGTATACGACGTCCGGCGCCGCGCCGTCGACGCAGGGCGGGTTGCTGCACATCCCGTTCGCATCGCGCATCCCGGCCGGGACGACGGTGTCGGCCGACCTGACGTTCACCGTCACGCTCGGCAGGGGAGCGTTCGACCGGTTCGGGCGGACGAGCTCGGGCTACGCCTGGTTCGCGTCGGCGCATCCGCTGCTCGCCTGGGAGCGCGGGGGCGGCTGGCACACCGAGCCGATGATCAAGTTCACCGCCGAGAGCGCCACCAGCGAGGCGATGCAGACGGATCTCACCGTGATCGCACCCGCCGCCGACACCGTGATCATGTCCGGCGACCCGCCGAAGGGGCCGCCGAAGGGCGGGTTCCGGACGTGGCACTCGACGATCGACGCGGCACGCGACGTCAGTATCGCGGTCGGCCCGTTCGCCGTGGTCGACACGACCGTGAACGGCGTGAAGCTGCGCGTCGGTGCGCCGAGCGCACGCGAGCGAGACCAGGCCGTCCCGCTGTTCAAGGAGGCGATCACCGCGCACGCCAAGCGCTTCGGCCCGTTCCCGTTCCCGTCGCTGTCGGTGGCGCAGGTGCCGGCCGGTGGCGGCGGCATCGAGTATCCGAGCTCGATCCTGATGCTTGGTCTCTCGCGGGTCGTTGCGGTGCACGAGACGGCGCATCAGTGGTTCTACGCCATGGTCGGCGACTCGCAGGCCCAGCACGCCTGGCTCGACGAAGCGTTCGCGTCCTACGCCGAGCAGCTCGCCGACGGCAGCCAACCGCCACTGGATTCGCTCACCGAGCCTGGCAATGTCGACCGGCCCACCGCGTCCTATGGCGGCGACGTCGGCGACTACTACAGCGTCACCTACGACAAGGGCGCCGCTGCCCTGCACGCGGCTCGCGCGGCGGCCGGCCCGGCCAGGTTCGATGCGGCGATCCGCTGCTACGTCAACGCCAACGCGTGGCGCATCGCCAACCCGTCCGACCTGCGGCGCGCGCTGAATGGCCTTCCGGGCGCGCTGGCCGTCTTGCGCAAGGCCCACGCGCTGCCGTAGGCAGGGCGCTATGACCCATCCCCCCGCCTCGCTCCTCCACTCCGCTCCTCGCTGCGTTCCTCGCTGCGCTGCGATGCTCGTACAGGGCCCACGGAAGGGCCAAGCCTCATGACGATCGAGGTGCACAACAACCAGGAGGCCGGCCGCTACGAGGCGCTGCTCGACGGCCAGCTCACCGGTTCCGCCTTCTACCGCCCGGACGGCGACCGCATCGTGTTCACGCATACCGAGGTCTCGCCGGAGGCGCAGGGCATGGGCGTGGCCAGCTCGCTGATCCGCGCCGCGTTGGACGACGTGCGCGCGCACGGCAAGCTGATTATTCCGCTCTGCCCGTTCGTGGTGGCGTTCCTGAAGCGCCACCCGGATTACGTCGACCTCGTCGTCGACCACTACCAGGCGAGCGTGACGCTCTGAGTACGCCTCGGATCCTGGTGCCCTACCACCTCGACGAATACCTGCCGGCCATCGAGGCGCCGATCGCGCCGGACACGACGATCGTCGCCGACTTGCCATCCGGCGACGCGTGGCAGCGGATGACGGTCCTGTACGAGCAGGTTGCGGCATCCGTCGCGGACGCGGTGCGGCTCGGCGGTAGTCCGACGGTCGTGTCCGGCGATTGCACGACGTCACTCGGCACCGTGAGCGGCCTGCAGCGCGCCGGGATCGATCCGGCGATCGTCTGGTTCGACGCGCACGGCGACGTGCAGACCCTCGAGACCACCGCCTCGGGTTACCTCGGCGGGCTGCCGCTGCGCATCCTGGTCGGCTACCGCCCTGAGCTGATTGCCGCTGCGATCGGCCTGGCGCCGGTCGCTGAGGACCGCGTGCTGCTCGTCGACGCGCGTGACCTCGACCCGCCGGAGGTGGAGTACCTGGCGCGGTCGGCCATCCGGCGCTGCGCCGTTCGCGACGCGGCGACGACTCTCCCGGACGGCCCGCTTTACCTGCACGTGGACCTCGACGTCGTCGATCCGGACGAGATGCCCGGCCTGCTCTTCCCGGCACCCGGCGGCCAGTCACTGCCGGCCGTCGCCGAGGCCGTGCGCGACATTCTCGCGACCGGTCGAGTGACCGCGTTCGGCGTGGCGTGCACCTGGCGCTCGGGGCACGGGACGGGCGCGCTCGTCGCGCCCTACCTCGAAGCCGCGCTGTCTGTCGGTTAGCCCGCGTCGGCGACGAGCTTGGCGATGCGGCCGATGCCCTCGGCGAGATCCGCGTCGCTCAGCGCATAGGACAGGCGCAGGTAGCCGGGCGTCCCGAACGCTTCGCCCGGCACGACGGCCACCTCGGCCTCGTCGAGGATCACCGCAGCCAGCTCGGCCGATGTCGTCGAGATCCGCCCGCGTAGCGGCTTGCCGAGCAGACCCTTGACGGACGGGTACGCGTAGAACGCGCCGTGTGGCTCGGGGCAGACGATGCCCGGGATGTCGCCGAGCAGCCCGACGATCGTGCGCCGGCGCCGGTCGAACGCCTCGCGCATCTTCGCCGCGGCGGACAGGTCACCGCTCACCGCCGCCAGCGCCGCGGCCTGGGCGACGTTGTTGACGTTCGACGTGGCGTGCGACTGCAGGTTCGTCGCGGCCTTGACGACATCGGGCGGGCCGATCAGCCAGCCGACCCGCCAGCCCGTCATCGCGTACGTCTTCGCCACCCCGTTGACGACGATGACGCGATCGCCCAGCTCAGGCGCAGCCGTCGCGATCGAGATGTGCTCGGCACCGCCGTAGACGAGGTGCTCATAGATCTCGTCGGTGATGACCCACAACCCGCGCTCGGCTGCCCACCGGCCGATGGCGGCCACGGCGTCGGGCGGGTAGACGGCGCCGGTGGGATTGGACGGCGACACGAACAGCAACACCTTCGTGCGGTCGGTGCACGCCGCGTCGAGCTGCTCGACGCTCGCCAGGTAGCCGGATGCCTCGTCGGTGACGACCTCGACCGGGACGCCGCCCGCGAGCTTGATCGACTCGGGGTATGTCGTCCAGTACGGGGCGATCAGCAGAACCTCGTCGCCCGGATCGAGCAGCGCGGCGAACGCGTTGTAGACGGCCTGCTTGCCGCCGTTGGTGATGACCACCTGGCCGGCTTCGACGGCGTACCCGGAGTCGCGCAACGTCTTCGCGGCGACGGCGGCACGCAGCTCGGGCAGCCCGGGCACGGGTGTGTAGTGGTGGTACTTCGGATTACGCGCCGCCTCGATCGCGGCCTCGACGATGTAGTCAGGCGTCGGAAAGTCGGGTTCGCCCGCCCCGAAGCCGATGACGGGACGCCCGGCGGCCTTCAGCGCCTTCGCCTTGGCGTCCACGGCCAGCGTCGCCGACTCGGCGATGGCGGCGATTCGGTCAGAGATCCTCGCTCCCATGGCGACCATCGTTGCAGATGGGACGACGCAATTCGGCCGCGGTTCCTCGATGATCATGGGACGAGGGAGGGCGCGCGGCCGGATTGGAGCCCAGGCACCGTGACCCGTACACTCGCACCTTGGGGTCGGCGTGGCCTTGCGTCAGCATGCGCCAATGGCGCCCCGGCCAAGGGGCGTGGCTCAATTGGTAGAGCACCGGTCTCCAAAACCGGCGGTTGCAGGTTCGAGTCCTGTCGCCCCTGCGACATCGGCGCACCGACGGTGCCCGGTGCCGGATCGTGAGCCCGCAAGGCGCACGAGCCAGACGGCGTGCCACCCGGCACGTGCTCGAGAGGAGACACCGTGACCGCGACCCGCACCGAGACCGCGTCACCGCGCCCAGCAGGCGGGGGGCCCGGTGGACGACCGGGGCGGTTCATCCGCGAGATCATCTCGGAGATGCGCAAGGTTCTGTGGCCCTCGCGCAATGAGCTGGTGACCTACACGATCGTCGTGATCGTCTTCGTGGTGATCATGATCTCCATAGTCGCCGGATTGGACATCGGGTTCGCCAAGCTGGTGCTGAAGGTCTTCGGCTGAGCCACCGCGGCCTACTCGGCTCACGGCCCAGCGCCGTGGGCGTCGTCTGACCCACTGACCGTAACGTTGCAATAGGAAGAAGAAAGCTGTGTCCGACTACGACAGCGCGTCAGGCGTTGCTCGCCAGAGCGATCCCGACGTCGCCGCTGCCGCGAAGCTGCTCGGTGCTAGCGAGCCTTACGCCAGCGCGGTCGCCGAGGCCGAAGCGCGCGACGACGCCGAGGAGGCTGCCGCCGCTCAGGCAGCCGCCGAGGTCGAGGCGCAGGCTCCCGACGAACCGGAGCCCGCACCGGCGGCCCAGGCCGGCGACAGCGAGATCGCCGAAGTCGCCCAGATCGCCGAAGCCCTCGAGGCGGCGGCCGAACCGGCCGACGAGGCCGCGCCCGAGGGCGCCACGGCCGAGGACGCCACGGCCGACGAGGACGAGGAAGAGGATCCGGTCGAGACGCTGCGCCGCGAGCTGCGGACGGCGTTCGGCGACTGGTACGTGGTGCACTCCTACGCGGGCTACGAGAACAAGGTCAAGGCCAACCTGGAGAGCCGCATCCAGAGCCTGGACATGGAGGAGTACATCTTCCAGGTCGAGGTGCCGACCGTCGACGTCGTCGAGATCAAGAACGGCAAGCGCCAGCAGGTCCAGCGCAAGGTGTTCCCCGGCTACATCCTCGTGCGCATGGAACTCAACGACGAGTCGTGGGGGGCCGTGCGCAACACGCCAGGCGTCACCGGATTCGTCGGCGCCACGTCGCGTCCGTCGCCGCTTTCGCTGGACGAGGTCGTCAAGATCCTCGCGCCGGCGACCCAGAAGGCGGCCGCGGTCGGTCGCGGCGGCGGCACGTCGGCGGCGGAGAAGCCGAAGGTCGAGCTCGTAGACTTCTCGGTCGGCGAGTCGGTCACCGTCATGGACGGCCCGTTCGCCACCCTTCCCGCCACCATCAGCGACATCGACCCCGTGCACCAGAAGTTGCAGGTGCTCGTCTCGATCTTCGGCCGCGAGACCCCGGTCGAGCTGTCGTTCAGCCAAGTAGCCAAGCTCTAGCCAGTCCACGAGACACGTCCACGAGAAAAGAAGAAGAATGCCTCCCAAGTCGAAGAAGCTCGCCGCGGTCATCAAGCTGCAGATCCAGGCGGGCGCCGCGAACCCGGCCCCGCCGGTCGGCCCGGCGCTCGGCCAGCACGGCGTCAACATCATGGAGTTCTGCAAGGCGTACAACGCGGCCACCGAGTCGCAGCGCGGGCAGATCGTCCCGGTCGAGATCTCGGTGTACGAGGACCGCTCGTTCACGTTCATCACCAAGACCCCGCCGGCCGCGCGGTTGCTGCTCAAGGCCGCGGGTGTCGAGAAGGGCAGCGGCGAGCCGCACGTGAACAAGGTCGCGTCGGTGACCTGGGATCAGGTGCGCGAGATCGCGAACGTCAAGATGGAAGACCTCAACGCGAACGACATCGACCAGGCCGCGAAGATCATCGCGGGTACTGCTCGCTCGATGGGCATCACCGTCAACTGACCGGAAGTCGTGGGAGGGCACCGAAGGACGGTGTCCGTGATTACCACTAAGAGGAGAGAAAGATGAAGCGCAGCAAGGCCTATCGCCAGGTCGCCGAGCTGATCGACCCGGAGAAGATCTATTCGCCGCTCGAGGCCGTGAAGATCGCCAAGCAGGCGTCGCCGACAAAGTTCGACGCTACCGTCGAGGCCGCCATGCGCCTGGGCGTCGACCCACGCAAGGCCGACCAGATGGTGCGCGGCACGGTCAGCCTGCCGCACGGCACCGGCAAGACGGTTCGGGTCATCGTGTTCGCGACCGGCGACAAGGCCGAAGAGGCCCGCGCCGCCGGCGCCGACAAGGTCGGCAGCGACGACCTGATCGCCGAGATCACCGAGGGGTTCCTCGACTTCGACGCCGCGATCGCGACTCCGGACCAGATGGCCAAGGTCGGACGCATCGCACGGGTACTCGGTCCCCGCGGTCTCATGCCCAACCCGAAGACCGGCACCGTGACGCCGGATGTCGCCAAGGCAGTGTCCGACATCAAGGGCGGCAAGATCAGCTTCCGGGTCGACAAGCAGTCCAATCTGCACCTGATCATCGGCAAGGCGTCGTTCACCGCCGAGCAGCTCGTCGAGAACTATGCCGCTGCCCTGGACGAGGTGCTCCGGGCCAAGCCGTCGTCGGCCAAGGGCCGGTACCTGAAGAAGGTCACGTTCGCCACGACGATGGGCCCGGGAATCCCGGTCGACGTCAGCCGCACGCGCAACCTGCTCGAGGAGTCCACGACCGGGGCGTAGGCGGTGCCCGGCCACTAGTGTCGACTCGGGACGAGACGGCACGGGCCGGGAGGGCGCCATGAGGCGAACGTGGACGGCCGCGTTTTCGTGCGCGGCGGTCGTCGCGGTGGCCGGCTGCTCGACGACGCAGACCGGGCACGGATTCGGGCCGGTGTTCACGACGGTCTCCGACCTGGCTGCCCAGGCAACGAAGGCCGGCAACGACATCACCAGCGTGCGCGGCACGCTACGCGTGAAGTCCGGGCCGCTCGACCAGACGAGCACGTTCTCCGAGCTGCAATCCCGGGGTCGTGTGACGGCGTTCGACGACCGGATCAGCACCATCTACCAGGGCAAGACCACCCTGCTGCACCTGGTCATCGTCGACGGCAAGGTCTATGTCGAGCGGTCCGGGCAAGGCGGCAAGCCGTGGGTCGTCGCCACGCGTGACAGCAGCGATCCGGTCCTTGCCAACCTCGCCGAAAATGTCGACGGAACACTCGACCAGGCCGGCATGCATGGGTACGTCCTGATGGTCTCGGTAGGCCAGAACATGCGCCTCGTCGGACCGGACACGGTCGACGGCGTGCCGTGCGTGCGCTACCACTTGTCGGTCGACGCGCGGGTCGCAGCGCAAAGGCTGACCGGCCCGCAAGCTGAGCAGATGCAGCAGGCCGTCGACGCAGGCGTCGACACCATCCCGCTGGACGTGTGGGTCGATGCGATCGGCCGCACGGTCCGGGTCACGGATCACGTGACGGCAGGCGCGCAGTCCGCGACGGTCGACCTGCGCATGAGCCACTTCAACGAGCCGGTCTCGATCCACGCGCCACCGCCCGATCAGATCGCTCCAGGCTGAGCCCTGTTCATCTCGGCCGAGAGATGGTTCTATCCCCACGACGCGATCTGCGCGGGCGCCGGTCGGCCGCTGCCGCTGTAGAGATCGCCCGAGGGGGTCCGGGGCCATGCGTGCAGTCCGAACGGTCATGATCATCGCGGCTACGGCAGCGAGCTTCGCGGTCGCGTTCACGCCGGCCGCCGCAGCCGATGCGACGGACGGCCCGGGCGCGCTGAGTCATTTCGACCTCGCGCGCAAGGACTGCCTCGGCACCGCACGCAACACCACGTCCAAGATCTGGTACACGGTCGCCGGTGGCGTGCTCTCCGACGTGTACGCGCCGACGATCGACACGACGAACGTCGAGACGATGCAGTACATCGTCACCGACGGCACGTCGTTCACCGACCTGCAGACGCGCGACACGACGTACACGGTCAGCGCCGACCCGACCGGCATGATCTGCACCGTCACGTCCACGGCGAAGTCCGGCAAGTACCGGCTGACTACGACGTACCTGACCGACCCGGCACGCGCCAGCGTCGTCGTCCGCACGCACTTCACACCGCTCCGCGGAGCGGCGTCCACGTATCAGCTCTACGTCCGGCTGGACGCGACCGTCGGCGGTAACGGTGGTGGCGGCACCAGCAACGGCGGCGCCGACAACGCGGTGATCGACACGACGACCGGCTCGCCTGTGCCCGTCTCGTACGACACCGTCACGGCGACCAACGCCGCCAACCGCGACTACGCGGTGCCGACGTACCTGGCGCTGCGTGCCAACCCGCCGTTCAGCGCGGCGAACAGCGGCTTCGTCGGCCAGCCGTCTGACGGTCTGGTCCAGCTCGACGCCTCGCACAAGCTGTCCGCCAACGACACGGCGCTACACGGCAACGTCGAGCAGACCGCCGCCGTCTCGCCGGACAAGCACGGTGACGTCACGCTCGCGCTCGGCTTCGGCACCACGCAGGCCTCGGCCGTGGCGACGGCAGGGGCAACGGTCGGCACGCCGTTCGGTCAGCTGAACCGCGACTACGGCGGCGGTTGGCGCGGCTACGACGCCGGCCTGCGGCACCCGTCCGACAGCTTGCCCGGCCTGTCGAAGTCGCAGCAGGCCGCGGCGGTCAGCGAGTACTACGTGTCGGCAAATGCCGTCAAGGCCAGCGAGGACAAGACGTTCCCGGGCGCGATCGTCGCGTCGATGGCCTCGCCGTGGGGGCAGGCCGTCTCGGCCGGCGACCCCGCGAACACCTACTTCGGCTCTTATCGCGAGGTCTTCTCCCGCGACCTGTACGAGGCGTGGACGGCGCTGCTCACCGACGGCGATCTGGCCACTGCACGGGCGGCGACCCGATTCCTGCTCGAACGCCAGCAACTCGCCGACGGGTCGCTGCCCCGCAACTCGCTGGTGAACGGCAAGCCGGCGCCCGACACGTTCAACATCCAGTTGGACGAGGTGGCCTACCCGATCCTGATGACGTTGCAGTCCGGGCTGGGCGGCGACGCGGGCCTGTGGCCGCACGTGCGCGACGCGGCGAACTACCTGATCGCCCACGGGCCGGCGTCCGGGCCGGAGCGGTGGGAGGAGCAGAGCGGCTACTCGCCGTCGACCATCGCGGCTGAGATTGCCGGCCTGGTCGCCGCGGCGACGATTGCCCAGCAGCGCGGTGACGCGGTCGACGCCCGCATCTGGTTCGCGACAGCTGATCGGTACCAGCGCTCGATCAAGGGCTGGTCGGTCACCACGAACGGCCCGCTGTCGAATCAGCCTTATTTCATAAGGCTTTCCAGAAACGGCGACCCCAACGAGGCGTTGACGTACAACCTCGGCAACGGTGGCCCGACCCTCGACCAGCGCTCGGTGATCGATGCCGGCTTCCTCGAGCTCGTGCGCCTCGGCGAGCTGTCCGCGACCGATCCGGACGTCCTCAACTCGCTCCCGGTCGTGGACAAGACGATCAAGAAGAACACGCCGAGCGGCCCCGGCTGGCTGCGCTACAACGGCGACGGTTACGGCGACTGCTTCGGCCCCGACCCGTTGACGGACTGCGACGCCACGGGCCGGCCTTGGGCGCCGACGAACCACGGCACTGGTCACGTATGGCCCGTGTTGACCGCCGAACGCGGTGAGCAGGCGCTGGCCACCGGCTCGCCGGCCTTCGCCGGGCAGTTGCTCGCCGCAATCGACGCGATGTCGTCCGGCGTCGGGCTGGTGCCCGAGCAGGACTGGGACGTCCCGGACGCCGCGGCGTCGCCGTTCGGCACCGACCCGACGGTCGCGTCGATCGGCTTCGTGAACGGCAAGCCGGCCGGATCGGCCGCGCCGCTCACCTGGGGCGCCGCGTCGCAGGTCAGGCTGACCGCCGACCTCACCGCCGGCCGGGCGATCGAGCGTCCGGCGCAGACGGTCGACCGCTACATCACCCATACCCAGAAGGAGACCGCGCTCACCGTCACGTCGCCGCCTGATCAGACCGTGGCGACCGACCCGATCCAGGTGAGCGGCACCGCGGTGTCCGGCGCGACGATCGACGTTGCCGACGTGGCCGGTACGACCACGCACGTCAGCGGCGTGGTCGGCGCCAGCGGGTCGTTCAGCTTCAGCATCCCCGCGGCTATTGGCAGCAACGTCATCGTCGTCACCAGCACCGCGCCGGACGGCGGCACCGCGCAGACCGTGCGCACGGTCGTGAACGACATCGTCGAGGGCAACCTGATCCTCGACACCGCCGACCCGACCGGCGACGACAACGGGCCGGGCAACTACGCCTACCCGACATCGTCGAACTTCCAGCCCGGCGCGTACGACCTCACCGACTTCCAGGTGTACGACACCGGATCGACCGTGACGTTCCGCGTGCAGACCCGCGACCTGACGCCCACGTTCGGCAGCCCGCTCGGCGCGCAGCTCGTCGACGTCTACGTGCACGATCCGGGCGCGGCCTCGACGAACACCGTGGCGTCCTTCCCGCAGCGCAACTACAGCATCGCCGCGGCCGACGCGTGGAGCCGCCTGTTGGAGGTGCAGGGCTTCGGGCAGCGGTTCGTCGATTCGTCCAATGCCGGAGCGGTCGGCTCGATCACGATCAGCGCGAACCAGATCTCGCGCTACATCACGTTCTCAGTCGACAAGACCGCGCTCGGCGGCACCCCGACGACCGGCTGGAAGTTCACCGTCGTGCTCACCGGCCAGGACGGGTTCAGCCCCGACCAGGCTCGTGGATTCCAGACCACGCCGGAGGACTTCCAGTTCGGCGTCTGCGCCACGGCGCTCGACACCCCGACCTGCAAGTTCCCGCCCGGCTCGGTGCCGAAGGTGATGGACACGATCACGCCGGACGGCGTGCTCCAGTCCGACGAGCTGAACTACTTGGTGCACTCGCCGGTCGTGCTGAGCGGCGTCACCGTACCGTAGCCCGTCCGCTACGGTCTGTGCATGTTTCGGATTTACCGGGCTTGCACTGCCGCCGTTGCCGCGGGACTGCTCGTTGCGGCGTGTGCGTCGACCACGAGCGGTAACGGCGGACCGGGCAGCACCGCGCCGGCAAGCAGCGGCCCGGCGAGCATGCGTCAGGCGTCGAATCCGGCACCGGCGCCCGACGAGTTGCCGGCCGCCGCCGCGATCAAGGGCGTCACGTACAAGGCCGAAGACAACCGAAACCACCAGGACGGCGTCGTGCAATACGACTCCTCGCCGCCGATCGGCGGTGCGCACTCGCCGATTCCG
>DASXRA010000524.1:0-2133 GCA_036506855.1 Jatrophihabitantaceae bacterium | reverse complement strand
ACGCGCTGAGCATTGGCTCGCTGGACCCGGCATCGGGCGGGCCGTTCGGCCTGTGTGCTCCGAGCGGAGCTCGTTCATGATCATCTCTGCCCGAACTGCGTTGCGACGCAGATCCAGCAGAGTTGATCAGGTTGCCCGCTCCGCGGTTGCTTCGGCGAGGCGGCCGGACAGGTAGCTGCGCTCGGTGTCGGTGGCCGTCAGGTCGAGCGCTTCGCGATAGGCGTCCGCGGCCTCGGCGAACCGGCCGAGACGGCGCAGCAGGTCGGCCCGGGTGGCCGGCAACAGGTAGTAACCGGCCAGCTTCCCGGATCCGTCCAGCGCGTCGACGAGCGCCAAGCCGGCCGCGGGTCCCTCGGACATCCCGACCGCGACCGCTCGGTTCAGCTCGACGACGGGCGAGGGCACCAGCACGGCCAGCCGGCCGTAGAGCGCGGCGATCTCGGCCCAGTCGGTGTCGGACGCGCGCGCGGCCGTCGCGTGGCACGCCGCGATGGCCGCCTGAACCTGGTACGCGCCGGAGCGTCCGCGACGCAGCGCCTTGTCGAGGACGCCGAGCCCCTCGTCGATCTCGTCGCGGTCCCAGCGGGCGCGGTCCTGATGCTCGAGCGTCACGAGTTGCGCGTCGGCGTCGACCCGCGCGTCGCGCCGGGCATCGTGCAGCAGCATCAGCGCGAGCAGGCCGTCGGCCTCGGGCTCGTCGGGCATCAACTGGGCGAGCGTCCGCGCCAGGCGAATGGCCTCGACGGACAGATCCTTGCGCACGAGGTCGGCACCGGCGCTCGCCGTGTAGCCCTCGTTGAACAGCAGGTACAGCACGGCCAGGACGGCGGTCGTGCGTTCGGGCAGCAGGTGCGCCGGCGGGACGCGGTACGGGATGCCCGCATGGCGGATCTTTCCCTTGGCGCGCACCAGGCGCTTGGACATCGTCCGCTCGGAGACCAGGAACGCCCGGGCGATCTCGGCGGTGGTCAGCCCGGCCAGCGTCCGCAGGGTCAGCGCGACCTGCGCCTCCATCGCCAGGGCAGGGTGGCAACAGGTGAAGATCAGCCGAAGGCGATCGTCGCTCACCCCGCTGTCGTCGCCGGGCGGCTCGTCCGGCACGGACGACATGGCGACCTCCCGCAGCTTGGCGGTACCGACGGCCTCGCGGCGCAGCCGGTCGATGGCGCGGTTGCGCGCCGTGGTGGTGAGCCACGCGCCCGGCCGGTTCGGTATGCCGTCGTGCGGCCAGCGCTGCAACGCCTGCTCGAAGGCATCCTGGGCGCACTCCTCGGCGAGGTCCCAGTTGCCGGTGGTCCGGATCAGCGTGGCGACGACTCGTCCCCACTCGTCGCGGAACGCCTGGGCGAGGGCCGCCTCGACCTCGCGCGTCACGTCTGCCAAAGCGGCTCACCTCCTCACGTGCCGCTCATCGATACGACGAACGGACGCCACCACAACAGACCGGTCTACGGCTCGACTGCATCAACAGCCGGGAGCCACTTGCGCGCTGGATGCGCGTAGTCCTCGACGAAGCGCAGGAACTGCTCGGCGTCGGCCACGATGCCCAGGGCGTCCAGGTGCGGCCGTCCGAGATAGCCCTCCGCGGCCATGACGCGCAGCTGTTCCAGCAACGGCCGGTAGAAGCCGTCGACGTCGAGCAGGGCGACGGGCTTGGCGTGCAGGCCGAGCTGTCCCCAGGTCCATGCCTCGAACGTCTCGTCGAGGGTGCCGGGGCCGCCGGGCAGCGCGATGAACGCGTCCGCCAACTCGGTCATGCGCGCCTTGCGGGCGTGCATGTCCGAGACCACGTCCAGGCGGGTGAGGCCGCGATGCGCGATCTCGCGGTCGACGAGGTGCTGCGGCATCACGCCGACGACCTCGCCATCCGCGGCCAGCGCGGCATCGGCGACGACACCCATCACGCCGACCCGGCCGCCGCCGTACACGATCCCGACCCCGGCCTGGGCGAGCCGGCGCGCAAAGTCGGCCGCCGCGTCGAGGTGGGCGGCGGGCCCTGCAGCGGAACCGGCGAAGACGGCTACCCGCACCGGCATGGCTCCTTCTCGACGGTTGGCTTGCGTCTGGCCATGAGAGCCTCGCACGGACGGATGATGGAGGCGAGGCGATGAAGTACCTGCTGATGATCTACGG
>DASXRA010000523.1:0-3706 GCA_036506855.1 Jatrophihabitantaceae bacterium | reverse complement strand
GGGCCGGCGAAGCTGACTCCGGACAGCTGCCCCGCAGTCGGCAGCCACACGTCGTTGTATTCCGCCGCGATCTGGACGCCCACCGTCGCCGACGTCCCTCGGGCGGTCGTGCTGATCGACGTGCCGACCCGCTGGAACGTGGCGCTGGAGGACGTCGTCAGGCTCGGGTCGCCGGTGCCCCACACGAGGCCGTCGTAGGTGTTCATCGTCGCGATGTGGAGGCTCGCCCCGGCGGGCAGCCCGGACGCGGTGAACAGCGTCTTGTCGTACAGGGGTCCGTTCTTCGTGTACTTGCGAAAGCCGGCCAGCGGGCTCGGGTACTGCTGGACGTCGAACGGCGGGTGGACGTAGTTGCGCAGCACGACGCGTCGATTCGCCTTGGCCAGCGGCAGTCCCGGCCCGATCGCAGACGCCCCGAGCGCGGCGACGGCGAGCATGCCTAGGGCGAGTGCCAGGCGCGTTGTCTGCCGCGAACCGTGTTGCACGGTCGGCCTGGTGCGGTGATGACGCATCGCCGCCCAGCCGAGCGCCACCGCGACGAACGCGCCGCCGAGCAACAGCGACGACGCCTTCGGCATGCCGAACAGGATCGCGCAGGCGAGCAGCGTGGCGGGCGCGATCAGCGGAGCGAACGACGGCCTCGTGCGCAGCGCGAGGCTGCTGCCCAGCGCGGCAGCGACGAGGCCCAGCAGGAACGGCAGCCCGAGCAGTGGGCCGCTGTTGCCGATCGGCGGGAGCGTCGTCAGCAACTGCTTCCAGCCGTGACCCGCGAGATCGACGAGCCCGCTCGGCGAGCGAGGGCCCGGCGAGACGAGCCCCACCAGGAAGTACGCGGCGACGGTCATCGCCGCGACGACCGGTGCCGGCAGCCGGAGCGCCGCACCGGCATACCCGACGAGCAACCCGGCCGCGACGCCCACGGCACCGGCGACGAGGTACCCCGTGCCGCCATAGGTCGAGTGCAGGCCGAGCAACGCGAGGATGCACAGACCGGCGAGGATCGCCAGATCACCCAGCTGCGCCAGGGTCGGAGCAACGCCCCGCCCTTCCGGCGACTGCTCGTGAAGATGCCGGCTCATTGCCCACCCCTCTGGCCGATCATGTGCAGATCGGCCGGTCCGCACCAGCCGATCTGCACATGATCGCGAAGCGCGACGCGAGCGCTCATCGGTCGGCCACTACGCGCATGAGCGCCGGAAGGTCGTTCAGTGCCCGCAGGCTCAGGACGGTCAGGTTGCCCACGGTGGTCATGCCGGGATCACCGCGCGGGTCGACGCGCAGCGCCACCGTGTCGATCTCGATCGGCAGCGCCGCGGCCGCCCGGCGCACGACCGAGAACGCCGGCAGCGATCCGGTGATCAGGATCGCGATGCTCGTGTCGGGCGCGTTGCGCAGCACGCTGCCCGCGAGCGTTGCAAGCGGGTCACCGCCGAACTCGGCGCGGGTCAGGCCGTCGAGGATCTGCTGGATCGATCCGTCAGCCACAGCTTCGTGCGACGCGATGACACTGGCCTGCTGCTCGTCCTGGATTGCCCGCACGGCGATCGAGCCCGCCGCCGACAGCGCGATCTCGAACTCGTCCTCAGTCGCGTAGCTCGCCGGGTCGCCGTCGACGACAGCGGTTGCATGGATGCGCCGCGTGTCGACAAACTGCCGCACCATCAACTTGCCGGTACGGGCCGACGTACGCCAGTGGATGTAGCGGCGGTCGTCGCCCGCGGAGTAGTCGCGCAGCGTGTGGAATGCCAGGTCGCTCATCGAGATGTCGTTGGAGCTCTGGCCTTCCAGGTCGCGCAGCAGTCCGGAGCCGAGCGGGTCGAGACCCACGATGCGCGGGTGGACGAACAGCTCGGTGACGCCCGTCCAGGCAACCTCGCGGCGCAGCAGGCCGAGCGGGTCGCCGCGCACGGTGAGTGCCGGGCCGACCGGCACGACCGCGCGGCGCGTCGTCGGGATCACGAACAGCTCGTCGTGCTGGCGGCCGCTGGCCAGCGACGGCAGGTTGAACCGGGCGACCGCGGCGCCCACCCGCAGTTCGAGGCGGATCGGCCACATGCGCCGCGGCGAGACGTTCGTGATGGCGACCTGCCCAGCGGCCGGGGCACCGACCGACACCCGCCGCGGCTGCAGGATCAGGTTCACCCGCAGCGTCGCGCGCCCGATCAGGAAGAACAGCGACATGACGATCAGCAGCAGGCAAGCGGCAGCGAGCAGCATCGCCTCGCGCCAGCCGAGCTGCCAGCCGACCAGCCAGGCGAGCACGATCATCGCCGCCACCGCCCAGCCGATCGGCGTCACGACCCGGCGGACCACCCGTGCCGCGCGCGAGGTGCGCTCGGCGACGTTCGCCGCGGGACCTTCGGGCGGCGTCAGAGTCGACGCGAGCGTCGACCATGTATCGGTGAACCGTTCGAGCACGATGGCCTCAGGCGGCGCGCTCGGTCGGCGGCACGACCGTGGTCATGATCGCGTCGATGACCTCGTACACCGTCGTGCCACTGAACTGCGCCTCGGCGTCGAGCAGGATCCGATGGCTGAGCACCGGCACCGCCAGCTCCTTGATGTCGTCGGGAGTGACGAAGTTCCGGCCCAGCGACGCCGCCCATGTCTTGGCCGTGCGCACCATCGCCAGGCAGCCGCGCACCGACAGGCCCAGCTTGACGTGCTGGTGGCGGCGGGACTCCTCGGCGAGCCGGCTGACGTAGCCGAGCACGGCAGGATCGACGTGCACGCCCGATACCAGCTGGGCCATCTCGGCGACCTGCTGAGACGTGACCACCGGCCTGATCGCGACGGTACGGTCGCGTACGGCCGACTCGGCCAGCAACGCGACCGTCGCCTCGTGGTCGGGATAGCCGAGGCTCGTCTTCATCAGGAACCGGTCGAGCTGCGCCTCAGGCAGCCGGTACGTGCCGGCCTGCTCGATCGGGTTCTGCGTGGCGATCACCATGAACGGCCGACCGACCGGATGCGGCGTGCCGTCGACCGTCACGCGCCCCTCTTCCATTACCTCGAGCAGCGCGGACTGGGTCTTCGGCGATGCCCGGTTGATCTCGTCGGCGAGCACGATCGTGGCGAAGATCGGCCCGGCGTGGAATTCGAACGTCTGCTTGTGCTGGTCGTAGATCGTCACACCCGTGACGTCGGACGGCAGCAGGTCAGGCGTGAACTGGATCCGCGAGTTCGTGCCGTGCACGGTGTTCGCGAGTGCCTTGGCCAGCGACGTCTTGCCGGTGCCGGGAAAGTCTTCGAGTAACAGGTGCCCCTCGGACATCAGGCAGGTCAGGGCGAGCCGCACGACGTGCTGCTTGCCCAAGACGGCCTGGCCGACGTTGGCGCTGAGCTTGCCGAACACGTCGGCGAACCAGATCGCCTGCTCGGGCGTCATGTCGTTCATTCGATGACCTTCCGGGGACAACGGGACTTTCACCAGTCCCGTTTGGGATTCACATGGTTGGACGCGACGCCGTTCACCGTCGCGTAGACGTCGGCGTCGTTGCCGTCATAGCAAGGGAGCTGCTTGCCGACGCCCTCGGTGAAGGATGCTGTGCCGGTGTCGAACGCAGTCCCGTTCTCGATGCACTTGTAGCCGTAGGTGCCGCTGTTCATGTTCTTGATCGTCACCTTGAGATAGTGGCAGTAGACCGCCGAGCATCCGGGCTGTCCGGCGGCGCTGGCGCCGGCGACGAGGCTGACACTCGCCTGA
>DASXRA010000522.1:0-5889 GCA_036506855.1 Jatrophihabitantaceae bacterium | reverse complement strand
GAACTCGTCGACCACGCGCTCGACCGGATCGACCGGCTCGACGGGCAGCTCGGCGCCTTCGTCACGATCACCGACGAGTCGGCACGTGCTCAGGCGAAGGCCTACGAGCGCGAGGTGCTGAATGCGGCGGGCCCGCTGCCGCCGCTGTTCGGTGTGCCGACCGCGATCAAGGATCTGAACCTCACCAAGGGCGTCCCGACCAAGTTCGGCTCGACAGTGTTCGCCGACTTCGTGCCCGACCTCGACGACCACATCGTGGAACTGCTGCGCGGCGCCGGCACGATCAGCCTGGGCAAGACGGCGACGCCCGAGTTCGGCCTGCCGGCCTACACCGAGACCGACATCGGCCCGCCGACGCGCAACCCGTGGGACACGACGCTGCTCTCCGGAGGGTCGAGCGGGGGAGCGGCAACAGCCGTGGCGGCCGGCCTGGTCCCGCTCGCACAGGGCAGCGACGGCGGCGGATCGATCCGCATCCCGGCGAGCGCCTGCGGCCTGGTCGGGCTCAAGCCCGCCCGTGGACGCGTCTCCAAGGGACCGCTCGACATCGACTCGTCCCGGCTGGCGGTCTACGGCGGGCTGGCCCGGACGGTGCGCGACGCTGCCGCCTTCCTCGATGCGGTGGCTGTCCCGCAGCCGGGCGACCCCGATCCGTTGCCGCCGCCTGCGGAGTCGTTCCTCAACGCCTGCGACCGAGACCCGGGCCGGCTGCGCATCGGGCGGTTCATCGATCCGCCGATCGAGGCCGAGATCGACCCCCAGGTACGCGACGCCTGGGAGCAGGCGAGCCGGTTGCTGGAGAGCCTCGGCCACGAGGTCGTCGACATCGACTCGCCCGTGCCGGCAACTGCGGTGCCGGCATTCGAGACGGTCTGGTCGGTGTCGGCGCACATCGCACCGGTCGACCCCGCGCGCGAACCCGAGCTGCGCCCGCTCACGCGCCACCTGCGCTCGCGCGGCGCGAAGGTGAGCGGCGTCGAGTACGCCCGCGCAGTCGGCACCCTGACGTTGCTGTCCCGCCAGGCGATCACGGTCACCAGCCACCTCGACGCGGTGCTCACTCCGACGCTCGCGATGCTGCCGCGTCCGGTCGGCTGGTTCGACAGTGACGGCGATCCGGCCGCCGACTTCGAGCGGCAGAAGCGGTACACCCCGTTCACCGCCGTGGTGAACGCCACCGGCCAGCCGGCGATCTCGCTCCCGCTCTACCAGAGCCGAGAGGACCTGCCGATCGGCATCATGCTGATCGGCCGGCCCGCTGCCGAGGCGACGCTGCTGACGCTGGGCGCGCAGCTCGAGGCGGCAGCCCCGTGGCGGGACCGTCATCCGGCGATCTGGACCGCATGACAGCGTGCCCGCTGCCGGGCGGATGACCGTGTTCGCTACGGTGTCCGGCGTGGGAGCGGAGATCGGGAGCCGGGCATGAGCATCGCGCAGACCGTGCTGGTGTTCGTCGGCATTCCGTCCGGCGTCGTCGCGGTGTTCGCCACGCTGATCTTCGGACGCAGCGAGCTGCGCCAGGCGAATCGGTACCGTCCCGGCAAGCCGTGGAACTTCTCGCCGGTCTGGTACGTGCCGCACCCCGCGGCGATGCGGTCGGCTGCCGGCGAGCACCGTGCTCTCGGCGCGACGAACCGTGCAGCGATCGAATCCGGCCAGGCGCCGACGCCGTCCGCCGTGGGGGGTGCCAGCGGTGAGTGGTGACTCGTCGGGCTCGAGCCCGGCGCTCGGCGACGGGCCGAAGGCCGGCCGGGGCGACCCGAACGAGCCGTTCAGCCCGCGGCAGCTGGCCCGCATCGACGAGGCGCTGACGCTGTCCAGCCGCGAGACGGGCCTGACCTTCTCGGTCTACGTCGGCGAACTCGCCGAGCCGTCGCGCGCAACGGCCGAGAGCTTGTTCGAGAAGCTCGCCACCGAGGCCGACGGTGCCGTGCTGCTCGCTGTCTCGCCCGGCCAGCGCAAGGTGCACATCGTCACCGGCGAGACGTCGGCCGCGCGCCTGCCCAACCGCGCCTGCGCGCTGGCCGCGCTCGGCATGCGCGCCGCCTTCACGAACGGCGACTTGACCGGGGGCATCGTCACCGGGCTGCGCATGCTCGCCGACGCCGCCGGGCGCCCCTGACGCCGACTGCCCCCTGACGCCGACTGCCCCCTGACGCCGACAGCCCTGTGACGCCGACAGCCCCCTGACGCCGACTCAGCTGGCAGCCGCGTCGGCGGCGCGGGCCCGCAGTGCGCGGGCCACATCCGAGCGCCCTTCGCTCACCAGCCTGCGCAGCGCCGACGGCAGCTCGGCGCGCGCGAGGAACTCGTCCGCGGCGTCGAGGGTGTCCTGCGTGATCGTCGACGTCCAGGTCGGGAAGAGCCCGATCACGACGTTCTGCGCCACCTCGCTGGTGCGCCGCTCCCACACGCCGGGGACGGTCTCGAAGTACCGCTGCACGTACGGCTCGAGCAGCTTGCCCTGCGTGGCATGGGCGAATCCGCGGATGATCGCCTCTTGCATCGCGTTGGGCAGGGTGTCGTCCTCGGTCGCGAGCCGCCATGCCTCCGCCTTCGCCTCGGCGACCGGGTGCAGCGCGCGTGCCGTCGCCGCGTGGCGCAGCCCGGCCGCGGACGGGTCGCGGTCGAGCTCGGCCGCGATGTCGTCCGCGGACGCTCCGCCGTTGGCGCTCAGGGCGTGCAAGATCGCCCAGCGGAGCTCTGCGTCGAGCGACAGGCCGTCGACGACGTCGGCCCCGTCGAGCAGCGCACGCAGCACCGCCAGGTGCTCGGCGTCGCGCGCGGAGCCGAGGAACGCGTGCGCCCAGGCCAGCTGGTGATCAGAGCCCGGAGCCGCGGCATGCAACGCGGCGAACGCCTTCTCGGCCATCGCGCGATACCCGTGCGGTGCCCATGCCGGGTCGGCGTAGATCTCCAGCGCGCGCAGCGCCTGCCGGTTCAGCGACTGCAGCAGCCCGATGTTCGAGTCGGCCTCGGCGCCGGTGAGGACGAGCGAGAGGTAGTCGCGTGTCGCCAGCTCGCCGTCCCGCGTCATGTCCCACGCCGCCGACCAGCACAGCGCACGGGGCAGCGAGTCGGCCAGCCGCGCAATGCCGCCGTCGCGCAAGGTCCGCAGGCTGTGCTCGTCGAGGCGCAGCTTGCAGTACGTCAGGTCGTCGTCGTTGACGAGCAGCACGGCCGGCTGCGACACGCCGACGAGCTGGTCGATCGCGGTGCGCTCGCCGGTCACGTCCAGCTCGACCCGATCCGTGCGGACGAGCCGCCCCGTCGCGGAGTCGTCGTTGTAGAGACCGACGGCAATCCGGTGGGGGCGCAGCAGGTTCGACGTCGCGACGTCCTTCGGCGCGGCCTGGACGACATCGAAGCGGGAGTACCGGCCCTCGTCGTCGAGGGTGAAATCGGGGCGCATCGTGTTGATGCCCGCAGTCTCGAGCCAGAGCTTCGACCACGATCCGAGCTCGCGCCCGGACGAGCGCTCGAGGGCGTTGAGCAGGTCGGCGAGTGTCGTATTGCCATATGCGTGCTCGGTGAAGTACTCGCGCAGACCCGCGAGGAACTGCTCGAGGCCGACGTAGGACGCGAGCTGCTTGAGCACACTCGCGCCCTTGGCATAGGTGATGCCGTCGAAGTTCACCTCGGCGGTCTGCACGTCTGGCGCGTCGGATGCGATCGGATGCGTCGTGGGCTGTTGATCCTGGCGGTAGGCCCAGGTCTTCTCGATGTTGGCGAACGTCGTCCACGAGTTCACCCAGCGCGTCGCCTCGGCCTGGCACAGCGCGGCGGCGTACGTGGCGAAGGACTCGTTGAGCCACAGGTCGTCCCACCAGCGCATCGTCACCAGATCGCCGAACCACATGTGGGCCATCTCGTGCAGGATCGTCTCGCCGCGGCGCTCGCGGCGTGCGTCGGTGACCTTGCCGCGGAACACGTAGTCCTCGCGGAACGTGACGCAGCCGGCGTTCTCCATCGCGCCCGCGTTGAACTCGGGGACGAACAGCTGGTCGTACTTGCCGAACGGGTACCGCACGCCGAAGTTCGCGTGGTAGTAGTCGAAACCCTGCTTCGTCACGGTGAATATCTCGGCAGCGTCGAGGTGCTTGGCCAAGCTCTGGCGGCAGAAGAGTCCCAGGTCGATGCCGTCGTGGTGATCGCGCACGACGTGATAGGGACCGGCGACGAGCGCGGAGACGTACGGGCTGATTCGCGGCGTCGTCGTGAAGTGCACCGTCTTGCCGGCACGCAGTTGCTCGGTCTGGGCCGGCGCGGCGTTCGACGCGACCTGCCAGTGATCCGGCACCGTCGCGTGGAACGTGAACGCCGCCTTGAGGTCGGGCTGATCGAAGCAGGCGTAGACGCGCTTGGCGTCCGCAGTCTCGAACTGGCTGTACACGTAGATCTCGCCGTCGACCGGATCGACGAAGCGGTGCAGTCCTTCTCCGGTGTTCGTGTAAGGCATCTCGGCCTCGACGACGAGGGTGTTGTCGCCGGCGAGGTCGGCCAGGACGATGCCGTCCGCGGGCTCGTAGCCGGCGATGTCGACCGCCTGACCGTTGAGCGTCACCGAACGGATCTGCTCAGCGACCAGGTCGACGAACGTCGACGCGTCCACCCGGTTCGCCGAGAAGCGGATCGTCGTCGTGGACCAGAACGTGCGATCCGACGGCTTGCCGCCGCCGTCGGTGAGGTCGACCTTGACGTCATAGGAGTCGACGTGGAGCAACTCGGCGCGGACGCTCGCATCCTCGCGCGTGAGGTTTGGCACGGACACGGGTGTGGGCTCCCTGGTCGCGATAAATGTTCAGTATTCACTTCACGGCTGCTCCGGCGAGTCTTGCACGCCGGAGCCCGCGACGGTGCATCTGGCCCAAATCCTCCTATGAGCGGCATTGTGACGAGCCTGTGCAGTTTCTAGGCTTGACACGTGCAGCGAGGCGACTTGGTTCCAGAATTCGAATTGCCCGACGAGGACGGCAAGCCGACGACGCTCGGCGATCTCGTCGCTGACGGCCCACTCGTGCTCTTCTTCTACCCGATGGCCATGACAGCGGGTTGCACGAAGGAGAGCTGCCACTTCCGCGACCTCGCCGAGGACTTCAAGCAAGTCGGTGCGCGGCGGGTAGGGATCAGCACCGACCCGGTCGAGAAGCAACGGAGGTTTGCCGACCTGCACGACTTCGGGTACCGGCTGCTCTCCGACGTGGACGGGACGGTTGCGCGCATCTTCGGCGTGAGGCGCCGAATCGGGCTGTTGCCCGTCAAGCGCACAACGTTCGTGATCGGCACCGACCGGCGCGTCATCGACGTCATCTCCAGCGAGTTGCACATGGACAAGCACGCGGACGAGGCGCTGGCCGTGCTGCGTCGCCGAAAGACGTAGTGGTCGAGCGTTCAACTATCGAGCTAGGCTGAGTCGTATGAGCGCATTGCCGGCAGACACGACTCCTGACCGAGATGCCGTCGACTTCTGGTTCGATCCTGCCTGCCCGTTCGCGTGGGTGACGTCGCGGTGGATCCTCGAAGTCGAGAAGCATCGCCTGATCGACCTGAACTTCCACGTGATGTCGCTGTCCGTGCTCAACGAGGGTCGCGACATGCCGGAGAAATACCACCAGGCGATGGACCGCGCTTGGGGCGCCGTCCGCGTGCTGATCGCCGCCGAGCAACGCGAAGGAGCCGCTGTACTCCGCGACCTGTACACCGCGCTTGGCACGCGCCGTCACAACGAGGGTCGGGAGCTCGACCGCGCGGCGATTGCCGAGGCTCTCGACGAGGTCGGCCTGCCGGCATCACTCGCCGACGCCGCCGACTCGACCGAGTACGACGAGGCGCTGCGCAAGTCGCATCACCAGGGTATGGATCCGGTGGGCTACGAGGTCGGCACTCCGG
>DASXRA010000521.1:0-9682 GCA_036506855.1 Jatrophihabitantaceae bacterium | reverse complement strand
TTGCTCATAACGTCCCCCCAGGCGGTCTCACTGCCCGCCTTGACGGACGGCTGAAACCGGCAGCCGAGCATAACTTCGAGGTCGAGGGATCGACAGCGTTCGCTCGGCACCCGGCTCGGATCTCTCCCGGCTCTCCGTCAGCGCCGGGGCTTCGTCCGCTCCCGGCTCCGCTCGACTTTCCGCGCGATCGGGCGGGGCTGTTGTGCGGGTGGTTCCTGCCTCTGAGTTGATCGGCGGGCGTCCGCGCTGTGGCATGCTTTGTCCAGGCGATGGGTCCCGCCCGGACCAGATTGGTTCGAACCGCCTCCGCGGCTGATGGTCCCTGGCTGATGCCAGGCACTACCCGCGAGGAGGATCCGTGTCGCTGTCCGTTGCCGCCATTCTTGCTGTGATCGTGCTGACCGCGAGCATGCTCTCGGTCGAGCTCGGCCTGTCAGTGGCCGTGATCGAGATCGTCTTCGGGGTACTTGCGGGCAATGCGCTCGACCTGACACAGCCACAGTGGCTCGCGTTCCTCGCGGCCGTCGGTTCGGTCGTGCTCACCTTCCAGGCAGGCGCCGAGATCGACGCCGCCGCGATGCGCCGAACCCTCGTGCCCAGCATCGCCATCGGGCTGGTGTCCTTCGCAGCGCCGTTCGCCGGAGCGGTGGTCGCCTGCCACTGGCTGGCCGGCTGGGGTTGGCGAGCCAGCGAGATCGGCGGGATCGCGCTGTCGACCACTTCGCTGGCCGTCGTCTACGCGGTCGTCGTCGAGATGGGACTGTCCGGATCCGCAGTCGGGCAGCTCCTGCTGTCGGCCACGTTCGTGACGGACCTCGCCACGGTGACCGCGCTGTCACTGCTGTTCCTCACGCCGACCTGGTGGCTGATCCCGTTCGTCGCGGTATCCGCGCTGCTCATCGTCGCGATGCCTCGGGTGGACGAGTGGTTCTTCGCCCGCTACGGCAGCCGCGTGATCGAGCCGGAGATCAAGTGGGCCCTCGCCGCGCTGCTCGTGCTGATGTGGCTCGGCGACAAGGCACACAGCCAGGCCGTGCTGCCGGCATTCGTCCTCGGCCTGGCCCTGTCCAAGACCTTCGCCAGACACCGCCAGGTCGCGCAGCGGTTCCGCACGCTCGCCTTTGCCGGGCTCACCCCGTTCTTCTTCATCAACGCAGGGATGAAGGTGTCGCTGCCGCTGGTCTGGGACAACCTCGGCCTGCTCGTCCTACTGCTCGCGGTCAAGCTGGCCTGCAAGAGTGCCGGCGTCTACCCGCTCGCGCGGCGCTGGGCGCGGCCGCACGCGACGTTCGCGACCCTGCTCATGTCGACCGGGCTCACGTTCGGCACGATCTCGGCCACCTACGGCCTGACCGCGGGCATCGTGTCGCGAGCCCAGTTCTCGGTGCTCATCTGCGTGGTCGTGCTCTCCGCGATCTTGCCGACCGCGATCGCGCAGCGGTTCTTCGTCCCGCACACGCCGGAGGCCGCCCGCAGCGCCGCGGAGCTCCCCGACGAGGACGAGTTCTCGCCACATCCCCTCCGGCTCGACCGCCAGGACGAGCGGCCGGCGCCGACGACCGAGACAGCGCGGGACTAGACCCAAGGCCGTTCAGTTGGTAGAGCCGGGATCATGTCCTCAGGGCTGTCCCAGCCGGAGACGAACCAGCGGGCTTCGCCGGTGGCCGGGTCGTACGACCGCCGTCTGATCGTGCCGATGTTGCCGCCGTAGACGTGGATGCCGACGGTGGGTTCGCTGCCGACGGCTGCGACGGCATGGACATCGTCGTCGGTGGTGCAGCAGACGGTCACCTGCCCCGGCGCCCACCGCGTTTCGCCGGCCGGCGTCAGTGGCGCGCTCGCGGTGGACGCCGTCGGCTTGAGGTACCGGATCTCGTGTTCGACTCCCGCGTAGATGCCGACGACGCCCCACGTCTCGTGCGAATGCACGTAGGTCCGCTGACCCACGTCCCAGACCACGGACGCCATCGACCAGCTGTCGTCGGGAGCGATGTAGAGCGGATACGTCACGTGACGCACGGACGATGATCGCGTGACCTCCGGCGGCAGCCGGTAACCGCCGGCCAGTAGAGCGGACAGCCGCTCGGCAACCCGCGCCGTGATCTCGTGCTCGTCGTCGGTGCTGCTCACCACGAGTCCCACGTCGTCGATGAAGGTCTGCAGGCGAGCACGCTCCATGATCGCTACGTCGATCATGATGGAGCACCCGGCAAGATCCGGTACTTGAGGTGGGTGACGCCGGGCGCCTCGACGGCCCGGACCTGCTCGAGTCGCACATCCGCGTCCCCGAGGTTGCCGAAGATGCGAGCACCGTCGCCGAGCAGCACCGGAACAACGTGCAGCTCGAGCTCGTCCAGCAGTCCCGCTGCCAGGTACTGCTGAGCGATGTTGCCGCCGCCATAAAGCATGACGTCCTTGCCGCCGGCGGCCTTCTTTGCCTGCTCGAGCGCGGATTCGATTCCGTCGGTGACGAAGTGGTACGTGGTCCCGCCCTCCATCTCAACCGGATCACGCGGGTGATGGGTGACGATGAACACGGGGTAGTGATAGGGCGGGTTGTCGCCCCACCAGCCCGTCCACTGCTCGTCGCCCCAGGCACCACCGCCGATGGGGCCGAACATGTTCCGGCCCATCACGGCGGCGCCAATGTTCTCCTTCGATTCCTCGACGATCCGTGCGCTCTCGTTCACCTCGCCCCCTTGCATGCCGTGGGATTGGCGCCAGGCGGCCAGCGGAACGATCCAGTCGTGGAGCCGCTCGCCACCCTCGCCGAGCGGGTTCTCCTCGCTCTGGTTCGGGCCGGCGACGAAACCGTCCAGCGAGATCGAGATCTGACACCTCAGCTTGCTCATCGTGCCTCCTCAGTCGGCTCGGCGCCGCCGTCCGGCGCTCTCACCAGAGAGCATGGACGGATATACATATGACGTCTAATGCCAATCCTTCGAAGTTCACATTGATATTCTTAATCGATGCTGAACCTGGTCCATCTCAAGATGCTGGCCGCGGTGGCGCGACACGGGTCTGTGACCGAAGCAGCGAGGGAGCTGCACTACTCGCAGCCGTCGGTGAGTCATCACCTGTCCCGCCTGGAAGCGGCCACCGGTGTCAAGCTCGTCCAGCGGGTGGGTCGTGGGATCCGACTGACCCCTGAGGGCGAGCTGCTGGCCAACCGGGCCACCGAGATCGTGGGACGGGTCGACGCGGCAACCAACGAGCTAGCCGCGCAGGTCGGTCTGCGGACGGGGCGGGTTCGCCTCGCCGCCAACGCGTCCGTACTGAGCACGATCGTGCCGAAGGCAGCCGCCACGCTGACCGAGGCGCACCCGGGCCTCGAGCTGAGCGTGATCGACCGTCATCCGGTCGAAGCGCTACAGATGCTGCGACACGGCGAGATCGACGTCGCAATCGTGTTCCGGTACGCGCACGCTCCGCTGGAGGAAGAAGGATTCCGCGTGGTCCACGTCGCCGACGACCCGATCTACCTGGTGAGCCAGCGCCCCGACGACAGCATCGCGAACCATCGCCACTCCGCCTGGATCGGCGGTTGCGAACGGTGCCAGGGCGAGCTGACCGCCGTCTGCCGGCAACATGGCTTCACCCCACGCATCGCGTCCGTCTGCGACGACATGGTCGTCGTGCAGGCCCTCGTCGCCGCCGGCACCGGTGTCACCACCCTGCCCGGACTCGCGCTCCGCGCCCACCGCCTACCCGACGTCCACACCACCGAGATACCCGACTTCTCCCGCCAGATCTACGCCGTCACTTACGGCGATCCACCCGACCCACCCGCCACCAAGGCGCTGATCCAAGCCATCCAAGACTCCGCCCGGTAGGAGGTCAGTCCGGCGAGCGGTAAGGCCGGCGAGCCTCCTGAACCACAACCCAAAATCACTAACTGAACGGCCTTGGGGCTAGACCAGGCGGACGCGCAGCCTGCGGAAGCCGCGGCCCTTGTTCTCCATCTTGACGACTTCCAGGCGGCCGATCATCGCCGTGGACGCGACGTGCGTGCCGCCGTCGGCCTGGGTGTCGAGCCCGATGATGTCGACGATGCGGACGACCTCGATGTCGGGCGGCAGCAGGTTCGTGGCCGTGCGGATGATGTCGGGGATCGCGAATGCCTCGTCGCGGGGCAGCGTCGAGACCTCGATCCGGCGATCGGACGCGATCTCGCGGTTGCACGCCTCTGCAACCCGCTCCTTGAAGTCCGGTGGCACCTCGGCCAGGTCGAAGTCCATGCGGGCGCTGAGCGGCTCCATGTTGCCGCCGGTGACGAGTGCGCCGAAGTCGCGGAACACCACGCCGGTCAGCACGTGCAGGCCGGAGTGCGTGCGCATCAGGGCGGTGCGCCGCTCGTCGTCCAGCGCGCCGCGAACGGACGTGCCGACCGGCGGCACCGGATCGCCCTCGGCCGGCACGAGATACAGATCGTCTCCCTTGACGGTGCCGACGATCCGGGTACGCACGCCGCCCCAGAGCAGCACGCCCTCGTCGGGCGGCTGGCCACCGCCGCCCGGGTAGAAGGCGGACCGGTCGAGGACGACGCCGCGCTCGTCCAGTCCGACGACCGTCGCGTCCCATTCCCGGACGGTGGGGTCGGTCAGTTCGAGACGGTGCGTGTGGCCGTGCCGGTCGGTGTCGGCGGATGGGGTCTGCACGCATCGATCCTGCCGCACTTGTCTGACACCTACGATCGGGACGATGCGCACGGCGTTGCGTAGCGGTACGCAGAGCAAAGGCGAGCGACAGAGGAGTGATCTTGGCGCCGACGGACTGGTCGCCCGTCGAACGAATCGGCGCGGCCAGGCTGCTGCCCGTCATCCGCACCGCCGACGCGGCCGGGGCGATCGACGTCGTCGGCCGGCTGGTCGCCGCCGGGCTGACCGTCATCGAGCTGACGGCCACGATCCCGGACTGGCCGCGCGCGGTCGAGCGGGTACGCGCGGAGCATCCGGACGTGTGCCTCGGCTGGTGAGCCCGAGCCTTGCACCGGATGTACGCCAGATTGCCCAGGACAGCGACATGCTGTTCATCGAGAGTGGCCAGACGCCGACAGAATTGATGACTGCGCTGGAGATCGGCGGCATCGCCAAGCTGTTCCCGGCGCACGTCGGCGGGCCCGCGTATTTGCGGTCGTTCCTGTCGGTGGCGCCCGGGGCGAAGATCGTGCCGACCGGCGGCATCCCGCTCGGGCAGATCGCCGAGTGGCTCGACGCCGGCGCCTACGCCGTTGGCGTGGGCCGCGACCTCACCGCGTCCGGCGACATCGAAGCGCGGATACGCGACCTGGATCTACCAGTCGTGCATTGAGCCGTCCCGCAGCCGGTTAACCGGCAGGTACCGCCGCTGGTACGGGTACCGCTCGGCCGCGGATTCGTCGAAGGAGACGCCGAGGCCTGGCGCGTCCGTCAGGTGCAACAGGCCGTCCGCGTAGTGGTAGCTCGGCTTGAACACCTCCGACGCGGGTTCGAGGTGGTCCATGTACTCCTGAATGCCGAAGTTGGGAATCGACAGGTCGAGGTGCAGCGCGGCGGCGATGCCGATCGGCGAGACGTCGCCCGGGCCGTGCGAGCCGGAGCGCACGCCGTACAGGCCGGCGTAGTCGAAGATCCGCCGGCAATGGGTGATCCCGCCGGCGTGTGGAACCGCCGTGCGGATGTAGTCGATCAGCCGCTCGCCGATGAGCGTCTGGCAGTCCCAGATGGAGTTGAAGACCTCGCCGACCGCGAGCGGGGTGATCGTGTGCTGGCGGATCAGCCGGAACGCCGCCTGGTCCTCGGCCGGCGTCGCGTCCTCGAGCCAGAACATCCGGTACGGCTCGAGCGACTTGCCCAGACGCCCGGCCTCGAGCGGGGTGAGCCGGTGGTGGGCGTCGTGCAGCAGGTGGAAACCGAAGCCAAGCTGGTCGCGCGTCGCGGCAACCAGCCGCGGCGCGAAGTCGAGGTAGGCGGCCGTGTCCCATACCTCCTCGGCAGGCAGGTCGCCCAGCGCGGGCTCGTAGGTGAGGCCTGACCCGGTGCGAATGCCGTACGTCGCGTCCAGCCCGGGGATCTTCGCCTGCACCCGTACCGCGAGGTACCCCGCTTCGAGGAACCGCGCCGCGTCGGCGACTGTCTCGTCGATGGTCGCCCCGCTCGCGTGGCCGTAGATCATCACGCCGTCGCGGGCGGCGCCGCCGAGCAGCTGGTAGACAGGACGGCCGAGCGCCTTGCCCTGGATGTCCCACAAGGCGATGTCCACGGCGCCGATCGCGGTCATGGTGACCGGACCGCGCCGCCAGTACGCGCCCCGATAGAGGTACTGCCAGGTGTCGTTGATCCGGTTCGCGTCGCGCCCGATGAGGAGCGGCACGACGTGCTCGGTCAGGTACGCGCTGACGGCGAGCTCGCGGCCGTTGAGCGTCGCGTCGCCGTAGCCGACGATGCCGTCGTCTGTGGTCAGCTTCAACGTGACGTAGTTGCGACCGGGGCAGGTCACGATCACGTCCGCCTCGACGATCTTCACGAGGCTCCCTTCAGTACGGCGGCGGCTGCGCCCAGCGCTCCGTCGGCCGCGAGCTGTTCCAGCGCGTCGGTGAGCAGCGCCCGGACGACGGGATCATCGCGCAGGTCGTCGCCGAATACCTCAGGTACGCAGAGCAAGCGGTCCACGACGGCGCCGGCCGAGACTGCGCCGCTGACGGCCTGCTGCAAGACCGGCGCCAGTGGGTCATCGAGGACGCGCGGGGTGCCGTCGTCGAGCCGGTCGGCCCAGACCCAGCGCATCCAGGCAGCGACCGCGAGCGCCACCCACCGCGGTGACTCGCCCGCAACGCGACGGGCGCGAAGCGTCGAGAGCAGCCGCTGCGGCAGTTTCTGCGAGCCGTCCATCGCGACCTGGACGGTGCGGTGGCGCAACGCCGGATTCGCGAAGCGCTCCAGCAGTTGCTGCTCATACGCGTCCAGGTCGATGCCGGCGGGCGGCGGGTCGAGCGTCGGGCGCGCGTCGTCGTGGATGAGCCGCTGCGCGACCGTGGCGAACGCGTCGTGCGCCATCGCGTCGGCGATCGTGTCGCAGCCAGCGAGCGCGCCAAGATACGCCAGCGCCGAGTGGGCGCCGTTGAGCATCCGCAGTTTCATGACCTCGTACGGCGTCACGTCGTCGGTGAACAGCGCGCCGGCGGCGTCCCAGGCGGGGCGTCCGGCTGGGAAGTCGTCCTCGATCACCCATTGCCGGAACGGCTCGGTGACCACCGCGCCCTCGTCGTCCAGCCCGATGAGGCGGCGCACGTCCGCGTGATCGGCAGCCGTCGTGGCCGGGACGATGCGATCGACCATGCTGCTCGGGAAGCGGACGTTCTCGGCGATCCATGCCGCGAGCGGCCGGCCCGCCGGCACGAGCGTGACGAAGTCGTCCACCAGGCCGGCCAGCGTGCGCCCGTTGTGCGAGAGGTTGTCGCAGGACAGCACGGTCACCGGTCCGGCGTCGCCGCGCATCCGGGCTTCCAGGCCGCGGACGATCTGGCCGACCACCGTCTGCGGCGGCCCGCCTGACGCATCGGCCGTCGTCAGCGGGTCGTCAACGCGCAGCCGCCCGCTCGCCGGGTCGTGCCGGTAGCCCTTCTCCGTGACGGTCAGCGTCACCACCCGCACGGCGGGGTCGGCCAGCCGGGCCACGACGGGGTCGGAACCCGCGAAGACCACCTCGCGAACGGCGCCCACCACACGGGCGTCGACGGCGGACGGCCCGCGGGTCAGCAGCGTGTACAGACCATCCTGGGGCATCAGCTGCTCGACGACTGCGGGGCTGCGCTGCGTCACGCCGCAGATGCCCCAGTCACCGCCGCGCGCCGCCACGGCGTCCTCGGTGAACTCGGCCTGATGCGCCCGGTGGAACGCCCCGATACCGAGGTGCACGATGCCGACGCCTAGGCCGCGGGGATCGACCCGAGGACGGCGCCCGGACGCCACCTGCGACAGCGTGCGCAGGCTGAGCCGTTCCACCGTCACATCACCGCGCCGAGTTGCCACGGCGCGAACTCCTCGTCGCCGAAGCCGAGCCGCTCGCTCGCCGTGCGCTCGCCGGACGCGACGTCGAGCACCGCGTCGTAGATACGGCGGCCCACCTGCTCGACCGTCTCCGAGCCGTCCAGGATGTCACCGCAGTTGATGTCCATGTCGTCGCGCATGCGCTGGTACATGTCGCTGTTCGTCGCGAGTTTCAGGCTCGGGACCGGTTTGCAGCCGAACACCGAGCCGCGCCCGGTGGTGAAGCAGACGACGTTGGCGCCGCCGGCTACCATGCCGGTGACCGAGACCGGGTCGTAGCCAGGGGTGTCCATGAAGACGAAGCCCTTGCGCCGAACCGGTTCGGCGTACTCGTACACGGCCGACAACGGCGCGCGGCCGCCCTTCGCCACCGCGCCGAGCGACTTCTCCAGGATGGTGGTGAGGCCGCCCTCCTTGTTGCCCGGCGACGGGTTGTTGTCGAGCTTGCTGTCGGTGTACTGCTCCCACCAGCGGATGCGATCGAGCAGGCGCTGCGCTACGTCCGCCGAGTCGGCGCGGCGAGTCAGCAGATGCTCGGCGCCGTACACCTCGGGCGTCTCGCTCAGGATGGACGTGCCGCCGCACACCACCAGCAGATCGGACGCGACGCCCAGCGCGGGGTTGGCGGTGATGCCCGAGTACGCGTCCGAGCCGCCGCACTCCAAGGCAAGGACGAGCTCGGCGACGTCGATTGGCTGGCGCTGCACGTCGTTCACCGCAGGCAGCAGTTTCTCCAGCCGGGTAAGGCCTTCGGTGACGGTGCTCGTCGTACCGCCGAAGTCCTGGATGGTCAGCGACTCGACCGGCGTCGCGTCCGGCAGCTCGAATCCCTCGACGAGCGACGCGATCTGGTTGACCTCGCAGCCCAGCCCGACGACGAGCAGCGCCGCGAAGTTGGGATGCTCGGCGTAGCCGGTGAGCGTGCGGCGCAGCAACTCGAATCCTTCGCCGTCGCCGGCCATCCCGCATCCCGTGCCGTGGGTCAGGGCCACGACGCCGTCGACGTTCGGGTAGCCGTCGAGCACGGCCCGCGAAGCGATCAGCCGGGCCACTGTCGCCGAGCAGTTCACCGTCGTCAGGACGCCGACGTAGTTGCGCGTGCCGGCCCGGCCGTCCGGGCGGCGGAAGCCGTCGAACGTGCGGCGCAGATCGCCGGGCGGCGGGTCGAGCGGCGTGGCGTCGGCCCCGACCGCGTGGTCGCGCTCGAAATCGCGGATCTCCAGGTTGTGGACATGGACGTGCTCGCCGGCCGCGATGTCGCGCGTCGCGAAGGCGATCACCTGGCCGTATTTGCGGACAGGCGAGCCCGCCGCTACGTCCCGCACCGCGACCTTGTGCCCGCGCCGCACGTCCTCGCGGACGGTGAGGCCGTCGAGATTCTCGCCCGCAGTCAGGTCGCGCCGCGCAACCGCCACGTCGTCGGACGGGTGCAGCCGGATCACGCTCATGTTGGGGCGCCGGCGAGGTGCATGCGACTGTCGTCCAGCGTCGGCAGCGCGGTGCAACCACCAGCGCTGCCCAGCGCCAGCGACGACGCCGCGGCGCCGAGCATCGCGGCCTCGCGTAGGTCGTCGCCGAGCGCGATCCGCGCGGCCACGGTTCCAGCGAACACGTCGCCCGCCCCGGTCTGGTCGACGATCGCGGGCGGCGGCACG
>DASXRA010000520.1:0-10035 GCA_036506855.1 Jatrophihabitantaceae bacterium | reverse complement strand
AAAGCTCTGGTTCCCGCACTTGGCATGACGTAGTCAAACACTCTGCACTCTCTATCGCATTTCGCCCGCGAGTGAGAGGCTGCCTGGATCCCACGATTCGGGCGAGGAGGCCCTCATGGCGCGACGCTCTCTCGTTGTCCTCACCACCACAGTGCTCACAGCGCTGTCGACGGTTGCGGCCATGTCGCAGGCCGGCGCCGAACCGATCTGGAGCCCGACGATCCTGCACGTCGGCCAAATCAACCAGCAGGAGATCGCGCCGCTGCCGAACTCCGAGCCAGACACCCTCGTCGAGCCCGACATCGAGGCCTCGCCGACCAATCCGGACTGGGCCGTGGCCGCCACGCACGAAGGCCGCTACCCGGACGGCGGCGCCGTCGACATCGCCTACGCGTGGACGCACGACGGCGGCAAGACGTGGCATCGCGCGTCGGTGCAGGGCATCACGAAGGCGGCCGGCGGGACGTGGGATCGCGCCTCGGACCCGGTCGTCGCCTGGGGCCCGGACGGCAGCGTGTACCTGTCCATCCTGCCGGTGAGCGTCGACTGCCCGAGCGCCGTGTACGTCGTGCGGTCGACCAACGGCGGCGAGACGTTCGGCACTCCGGTGCTCGCTCATTACAGCGACACGTGCGCGTACTCCGACGACAAGAACTGGCTGGTCGTCGACAACTTCAAGGGCAGCCCGCACTACGGGCGGCTCTACCAGTTCTGGACGCCGTTCATCTCCGACGCCGCGGGCAACTTCACCGGGGCGCCGCAGGCACTGCGCTGGTCCGACGACAAGGGCCAGACCTGGAGCGAGACGACCTACGTCTCCGACACCGACATCGACACGCAGAACTCGCAGCCGATGATCCAGCCGAACGGCGCGATCACCGACGCCTACCTCAACTTCGGTCACGACTTCACCGGCCACGAAGGGCCCGAGGGCAACGTCGGCCACCACGGCGACGACGAAGACCTGAAGGCCGCCGCCGCCGCGCCTGCAGCCGCTCCGGTCGGCGACAACTGGGTGGCCCGCACGTCGCGCGACGGCGGGCAGACCTGGAGCTCCGAGGTACTCATCACGAACGACGCCGGCGAGGGCCCGGCCGGTATCCGGTGCTGCCTGCCGTCAGCCACCGCAGACCCCGTGTCCGGTCGGCTGTTCACAGCATGGGACTCCGCCACTCCTGATCAGGTCAAGCTGTCGCAGTCCGTCGACGGCCGGCACTGGTCGCGTCCGGCGCTGGTCAGCCGCAGCGACAAGGCCGGCCTCGACCGCGTCAACGTCGACGTGACCGCGTACCGCGGCGAGGTCTTCGTCACCTACGGGACGCGCGACACCACCGTCGAGAACGGTCGCTACGTGCAGCAGCAGGTCTCCGAGTCACCCGACGGCGTGCACTTCCGTCCGCCGGTCTCGCTCGGGCCGCTGTCCGATCTGAACTACGCGGCGTTCGCGCGCGGCAAGTTCCCCGGCGACTACATCGGCAGCTCCGCGGTGAACGGCCGGCTGTACGTCGCGTGGGCGCTCTCGTCGGCTCCGGCGGATCCGACCGCGGTGTTCCACCAGGTGCTGTACGGCGCCGTGCTGAAGCCCTAGCGCGTCGCAGCGGTAAGGGCACAACCGCGAGTCGCAACCGGGTCAGAAGCTACAAGAACCATACGATCGCCACGGAACTCTGACTTGAGAGAGGCGACGTCGTGGCGTTCACCCCGCTCGCGCTGCTGCCCTCACGTGGCGGCGGTGTGCTCGGCAGTGACCTCGCGGTCGACCTCGGCACGGCGAACACGCTCGTCTACGCGCGCAGACGCGGCATCCTGCTGAACGAGCCGTCGGTGGTGGCGGTCGACACCGCCACCAACGCCGTGGTCGCAGTGGGGGTCGAGGCCAAGCGCATGATCGGCCGCACGCCCGATCACATCCGCGCGGTGAAGCCGATGAAGGACGGCGTGATCGCCGACTACGACATCACCGCCGAGATGCTGCGCTACTTCGTGCGCAAGGTGATCCGTCGCCCGTCGATGCTCACCGGGCCGCGAGTGGTCGTGTGCGTCCCGTCCGGCATCACCAGCGTCGAGCAGCGGGCAGTGAGCGAATCGGTGTATGCGGCCGGGGCGCGGCGCGTGCACATCATCGCCGAATCGATGGCCGCCGCGATCGGAGCGGGTTTGCCGGTCAACCAACCGTCAGGCTCGATGGTGATCGACATCGGCGGCGGCACGACCGAGGTCGCGGTGATCGCGCTCGGAGGCATCGTCGCGAGCACCAGCCTGCGCGTCGCGGGCAATGCGCTCGACGACGCGATCGTCGAGCACATCCGCTCCGAGTTCGGATTGCTCATCGGCGAGCGGACGGCCGAGGAGCTCAAGATCGCCGTCGGCTCGGCGTTCCCGGTCGCGGGACCCAAGCGCGCCGAGATCCGCGGCCGCGAGATCGGCACCGGCTTGCCGCGCAACGTGACTATTGCCGGCGACGAGTTGCGCAAGGCGATGGCCGTGCCGATCGCGCGCATCGTCGGCGCGGTCAAGGCGACGCTCGACCGCTGCCCGCCGGAGCTTGCCGGTGACCTGGTCAGCCGCGGCGTCGTGCTCACCGGCGGCGGCGCGCTGCTGCGCGGGCTCGATGCGCGCCTGCAGCACGAGATCGGCATCCCTGTGCTGGTGGCCGACCGCCCGCTCGACTCGGTGGTGCTGGGTACCGGGACCGTGGTCGAGCACTTCGACCAGTTGCAGAAGGTCGTCGTCGACGGCGCTCGCAGGTCGTGACGTGCGCCGGCTGACCGCTCGCCAGCGACTCGCCGCGATCGTGCTTGTCGTCGTCGCTGCGTGCTTCGTGACACTCGACGTCGCCGGCTCCGGGTTGGACGATGCGCACGGCGGCGTCCGCGGCGCGCTCGGGGCGTTGTATCGCGGGACGGACGGGGCTCTCGGCCCGGCCCGTCGATTCGTGCAGGGACTGCCCGCCGCAGGCAGCAACGAGGACAAGATCGCCCAGCTGCGTAAGGAGAACGCGGCGCTGCGCGCACGCCTGGCCGTCGACGGGGCGGACGCGCGCACAAAGGCGGCCCTGGCCAAGCTGCATCTGGCCGCGGGCGGGTACCGCGTGCTGCCCGCACGGGCGATCGCGGTCGGCCCGGGGCAGGGCTTCGACTGGACGCTGAGCCTCGACGTGGGCAGCAGCGACGGCGTCCGGGCCGGCCAGACCGTCACCGACGGCGTGGCGCTGGTCGGGCGGGTGCTGCACACCAGCGCGACGAGCTGCGTGGTGCTACTCGCTGCCGACCCGGGCTCCGGCGTCGGCGCGCGCGACACCCGTAACGGCCAGCTCGGGGTGGCGACCGGGCACGGTCCGCACGGCTACACGTTCGTGCCGCTCGACCCGGATACGGCGCTGCAGGTCGGCGACACCGTGCAGACCGGGCCCGCGGGCAGGTCGACGTACACGCCGGGCCTCGCGATCGGCACGATCACGGCAGTGCACACCGCCGCCGGTGCTGTGACGGCCGACGTGCGCACGGCCGCCCCGCCGACAGCGCTCGACCTGGTCGGCGTGATCCTGGCGCCGACGCCGGACATCGCGAGCGCGCGATGACGGCCGTCCATCACGAATCGCGCAACGTCTGGCAGTCCCAGGCTGCCAAACGTTGCGCGATCGAGGTGTGCGCCCGATGACGGCCGCGCGCCTGGCTGCGGCGCTCGCGGCGATGCTGACGGCCCTGCTGTTGCAGGCCACGCTCGTCGGCCCGGTCACCATGTCGGCGCAGTTGAGCCTGCCGGCGGTGCTGGTCGCCGCTGTCGCCCTGCAGTCCGGGGCCGGTACCGGTATGTCGCTGGGCTTCGCGACGGGCCTGGTTGCCGATCTCGGCTCGGCGCATCCGGCCGGGGTGCTCGCCGCGTGCTGGCTTGCCGTGGGAGTGCTGTGCGGGCTGATCGTCGCGACGGGCAGGCCCTTCCTCGCCCAGGTCGTGCTGATCGGCGTGGTGTGCAGTGTCGCCGGCAGCGTGGCGACACTGCTCCTGACGGCGCTCGGATCGTCCGGTGCGACGGTCGATGGGGCGGCGCGGGCGCTGCTGCCGTCGACGCTCGGCGACGTGGCGCTCGCGCTCGTCGTGGTGCCCGCCGTGCGGTGGTTCCTCCGATCCGGTGCGCTGCGAGCGCCCAGCGCCCGTCATGGCTGAGCGGTCCTCGCGGCGGCTGCAGGTCGTCGCAGTGCTCGTCGCGTCGCTCGTCCTGACCTTGATCGGACGCCTTTACTACGTCCAGGTGCTCGACGGGCACAAGCCGCGCCAGACCGCGGGCCAGCTGCACGACGGTCGGATCGTCGTCCCGGCGCCACGTGGCGAGATCGTCGACGCGCGTGGCCGGCCGCTCGTCAGCAACAAGATCACCCACGTCGTCACGGTCGATCGCGAGGCGGTGCAGGCGCAGCCCGGCCACGGCGCCGCGGTGCTCGCCCGACTCGCCGCGTTGCTCGGTGTGCCGCAGCGTGACCTCACGCAGGAGATCACGCCATGCAGCGTCCACGTGCCGTCGCCGTGCTGGACCGGCGAGCCGTTCCAGCCGGTTCCGGTCGATCCGGACGCGTCGACCACGACTGTGCTCGCGCTGTCCGAGCACCGCGAGAACTACCCGGGCGTCGCCGTCGAGACCCAGACCGTTCGCGACTATCCAGGTGGCGCGCTGGCGGCGCACTTGCTCGGCTACACCGGCGCGGTGAGCGGCGCCGACGAGAAGAAGAACCATGCGCTGCACGACGCCGACACGATCGGCCGTTCCGGGCTGGAGGAGCAGTACGACTCCATACTGCGGGGTATGGACGGCGCGCAGATCGTCCAGCTCGACCCGCGCGGCAACTCCGTCGGCGCCGGACGCGAGATCGCGGCCGAGCCGGGCGACACGCTCGTCACCAGCATCGACCGCGACGTCCAGCTGCTGGCCGAGCAGGCGATCGCCAAGCAGATCGCCGACTCTCGCGCGAAAGGCAAGCCCGCGACGGGCGCCGCAGTCGTCGTCATGGATCCGAACACCGGTCGCATCGTCGCGTCCGCGAGCTATCCCAGCTACGACCCGCAAGTCTTCATCGGCGGCATCTCGGTTGCCGACTACGCAAGGCTCACAGCGCCGGACGCGAACGACCCGCTCGTCGACCGCGCCATCGCCGGCGCGTACGCACCCGGCTCGACATTCAAGCTGATCACGTCGTCGTCGATCATCAGCCACGGCGAGGCGAACCTGGACGGCAGTTACCCGTGCCCGGCGTCGCTCGCCGTCGACGGACGCGTCAAGACGAACTTCGACTCGGAGTCGCCGGGCTACCCGCTGACGCTCCGGCAGGCGTTGCAGGTTTCGTGCGACACGTGGTTCTACTCGTTCGCCGCGAATGAGTTCTACGCCGACCAGGGGCGGGTCGACGCGCACAGGTCGCCGAACGAGTACCTGCAGCACATGGCCGCTGCGTACGGAGTCGGGCGCGCGCCCGGCATCGACCTGCCCGCCGACGAGCAGGCGAGTGGCAGCTACGCCGACCGCGAGAAGCGCTTGGCGCGCTGGACGCTCAACAAGACGCAGTACTGCGCGGACGCCAAGCGTGGTTTCCCGGGGGACCCGAACCGCGCGTACCTCACCAAGCTCGCCTCGGAGAACTGCACGGACGGCTGGCGGTACCGCGCGGGCGACAACGCCGACATGGCGATCGGCCAGGGCGAGACGACCGTGTCGCCCCTGCAGTTGGCCGTCGCGTACTCGGCGCTGGTGAACGGCGGGCGGATCTGGCGGCCGACGCTGGGCTGGGCCGTCGCCGACGCGAACGGCAAGATCGTCCGTACGATCAAACCGACCGTGCGGAACAAAGTCCCGGTCAGCCAGCGGACGCTCGACTACGTCGCGAACTCGCTGCACTTCGAGGACAGCCATTCCGTGTCGGGCGCGCTCGCGTTCGACGGCTCGCCCTACAAGACGCAGCTCGGCGCAAAGACCGGTACGGCCGAGGTGTTCGGCAAGCAGGACACGTCCTGGTTCGCCTCGTGGGGGCCGGTCAGCAGGAACGCCCACGGGCATCCGAGCGCGAGGTTCGTCGTCGTCGGCATGGTCGAGCAGGCCGGGACGGGCGCAACAGCCGCGGCCCCGATGGTGCGCACCGTGTACAACGGGCTGTTCGGCGTCGGGCGTCCCGCCGTGCTGCCCGGGTCGCGTCCGTCGACGACGCTTCCGCACCTGAGGCGCACGCGATGACGTTGCTGGCGAGGGATCCCGTCGCGCCGCTGGCGCTGCGCCTGGCGCCGCTCGCCCGGCGCCGCGGTGGGCCTCGCGTCGACGTCTGGCTTGTCGTGGCGGCGACGGCGCTGGCCCTCATCGGCGCGGTACTCGTCTGGTCGGCCACCCGGTCGCGGCTGGCGGCCACCGGCGCCAACCCGCAGAGCTACCTTTACCGGCACCTGGTCAACGTCGCGATCGGCGTCGTGCTGGCGGTCGTGGCGTCCCGTGCCGATTCGCGGATGCTGCGCTTTCTCGGGCCGATCGTGTACGTCGTCAGCCTGCTCGGGCTCGGCGCGGTGTTCCTGGTCGGCACGACGGTCAACGGGGCGCACGCGTGGATCCTGCTGCCCGGCGGTTTCTCCTTGCAGCCGGCGGAGTTCATGAAGCTCGGTCTGGTCGTCGGGATGGCCGTGATGTTCGGGCAGCGCGCGGCGTCACGCCGCTTCGACGCGCCGCCGACCAGCTCCGACGTGCTGATCGCCGTGGTACTCGTCGGGGTTCCGCTGACGCTCGTCATGCTGCAGCCCGACCTCGGCTCGGCGATGGTGCTGGCGGCGGCCGCGTTCGGCTTGCTGGTGGCCGCCGACGTCCGCGCCCGCTGGATGTTCGCACTGGTCGCACTCGGCGTCCTGGGCGTCATCGTGGCGGTCCGATCGGGCGCGCTCGCCGACTACCAGCTCTCGCGGTTTCGGGTATTCGCCGACCCGGCGGTCGACACGCAGGGCGCGGCCTACAACGTGACGCAGGCACACATCGCGATCGCGAACGGCGGGCTGTTCGGGCGCGGCCTGTTCCACGGACCGCAGACCCGCGGCGCGTTCGTGCCCGAGCAGCAGACCGACTTCGTGTACAGCGTCGCCGGCGAGGAGTTCGGGCTGCTCGGTGCCGGGCTGATCATCGTGCTGTTCGCCGTGCTGTGCTGGCGCGGCCTGCGGATCGCGGCCCGTGCCGACCGCACCGGACGCCTGCTGGCGGTCGGCATCGTCTGCTGGTTCGCGTTCCAGGCCTTCCAGAACATCGGCATGAACCTCGGCCTGACGCCGGTCACCGGCCTGCCGCTGCCGTTCGTGTCCTACGGCGGATCGTCGATGTTCGCCCAGTCGCTGGCGATCGGCATGCTGCTCGCCGTCCACCGATCCGGTTTTGGCCGCCCAAGTGGCTATATGACGCCGGGCGGCCAAAAGCACGGCACGTAGCATGGATGCCCGTGGAGTCCCTGTTCGAGCGCCTTGAGCCGTTGCTCTCGCGGGTCACGAAGCCGATCCAGTACGTCGGCGGCGAGCTGAACTCGCAGGTCAAGGACTGGGACGACGTCAGCGTCCACTGGGCACTCATGTACCCGGACGCCTACGAGGTGGGCCTGCCGAACCAGGGCGTGCAGATCCTGTACGAGGTCATCAACGAGCGCCCGGACGCGCTCGCCGAGCGCACCTACTCGGTCTGGCCGGACCTCGAGGCCCTGCTGCGCGAGCACGGCATCGGCCAGTTCACGGTCGACGCACACCGGCCTGTGGCTGCGTTCGACCTGCTCGGTGTGTCGTTCTCCACCGAGCTGGGCTACACCAACCTGCTCACCGCGCTCGACCTCGCGGGCATCCCGCTGCACGCGTGCGACCGCGACGAGACGCACCCGATCGTCATCGCCGGCGGCCACGCGGCGTTCAACCCGGAGCCGGTTGCCGACTTCGTCGACGCCGCGGTGCTCGGCGACGGTGAGCAGGTCGTCGGCGCGATCACCGACATCGTCCGGGACGCCAAGCGCGACCGAGCCTCGCGGACCGAGACACTCGAGCGGCTGGCGCGCACCGGCGGCGTGTACGTGCCGCAGTTCTACGACGTCAGCTACCTGCCGGACGGGCGCATCGAGGCGATCACGCCGAATCGAGCCAGGGTGCCGGACCGGGTCGGCAAGCACACCGTGATGGACCTCGACGAATGGCCCTACCCGAAGACCCCGCTCGTCCCGCTGGCCGAGTCGGTGCACGAGCGGATGAGCGTCGAGATCTTCCGTGGCTGCACGCGCGGCTGCCGGTTCTGCCAGGCCGGCATGATCACCCGACCGGTGCGTGAGCGCTCGATCACCGGCATCGGCGAGATGGTCGCGAACGGCCTTGCCACAACGGGATTCGAGGAGGTCGGTCTCCTGTCGCTGTCGAGCGCCGATCATTCCGAGATCGGTGAGATCGCCAAGGGCCTCGCGGATCGGTACGAGGGCGAGCAGGTGTCGCTGTCGTTGCCGTCGACCCGCGTCGACGCGTTCAACATCGACCTCGCGAACGAACTGTCGCGCAACGGCAGGCGTTCCGGGTTGACGTTCGCGCCCGAAGGTGGCTCGGAGCGCCTGCGCCGGGTGATCAACAAGATGGTCTCCAAGGACGACCTGATCCGCACCGTCACCACCGCGTACACGAACGGGTGGCGTCAGGTGAAGCTGTACTTCATGTGCGGCCTGCCGACCGAAACCGACGAGGACGTGCTCGAGATCGCCGAGATGGCCCACGACGTGATCCGCGCCGGACGCGAGGCGACCGGCAGTCGCGACATCCGATGCACCGTGTCCATCGGCGGATTCGTGCCCAAGCCGCACACGCCGTTCCAGTGGGCAGCGCAGGCCAGTCCGTCCACAGTGGACCGCCGGCTCGCCAAGCTGCGGGCCGCCATCAATGCCAATCGCTCGCTCGGTCGCAACATCGGCGTGCGGTACCACGACGGCGAGCCGTCCCTCGTCGAGGGCTTGCTCTCGCGTGGCGATCGTCGCGTCGGCGCCGTGATCGAGCAGGTATGGCGCGACGGCGGGAGATTCGACGGCTGGAGCGAGCACTTCTCGTTCGAGCGCTGGGTTCGCGTGGCCAAGACCGCGCTGCAGGACGTCGATCTCGACTGGTACACGACGCGGGAACGCGACGCCGACGAGGTACTGCCCTGGGATCACCTCGACTCGGGCCTCGACAAGCAGTGGCTGTGGGACGACTGGCAGGACGCGCTCGCCGAGTTCGAGCAGGACGACTGCCGGTGGACGCCCTGCTTCGACTGTGGCGTCTGCACCACGATGGGCACCGACATCCAGGTCGGCCCGACCGGCCGCAAGCTGTTGCCGCTCGCCGGCAAGTGAGCGCGGCGCGCGTCCGGCAGGCGTTCGCCGACGACATCGGCCGGCTCGCAGCGCTGCGGCGTGCCTGGGTCGAGGAGGCGTCCGGGCCGATCGACGACGGAGGCGAGTTCGAGCGCGAGTTCGCCCGTTGGGCGGACGCCGAGGGCGAGCGGCGCACGGCGTGGATCGCGTTCGTCGGCGACGCCGCCGTGGGCATGCTGAACATGGCCGAGTTCCGGCGGATGCCCCGGCCTGGCACGCCGTCCGGGCGCTGGGGCTACATCGGAAACGTGTTCGTGCTCGCCGCACATCGAAACCGGCAGATCGGCGCCCAGCTGCTCGACGCCGCCATTGCCGAGGCCACGACTCGCCGGTACGCACGGCTGGTGCTGAGCCCCAGCCCGCGATCGGTGCCGTTCTACCGGCGAGCCGGGTTCGCGGCCGCCGACTCGCTGCTCGTGCTGCCGCTCGGCTGACGTCTCCACAATCACGAGCGAGTCGAACAAAATCGAACGATCGCAGCCCATGTCTTGCTATAACGGCTTACGATCGGTAGGAACATGTTTGAGATTGGTCGATCCGATTCGGTGACTCGCACGGATTCACCCACGATCGACCGGTCTCGTCTCTCTACGTACGCGGGGGCCTACGAGAAGGGCGGGACCTCCGGATGAGACTTCACGGGATGCGACGCGCCGGCC
>DASXRA010000519.1:0-16398 GCA_036506855.1 Jatrophihabitantaceae bacterium | reverse complement strand
GAGCCTGGACGAGGTGTTGCTCGGCCCGACCAGCGATCCGAGTGGCGAGCGCAACCTGTTCGGTGCCGTGCGCCGGGTGATCGGCAAGTGCGGCTACTCCTCGGCCAAGGAGTTCCAGAAGGCCGATTTGATCTTGAGCGCACCACGCTGAGCAGTCGAGTTTCGCATTTGTCAATCAAGCAAATCGGCCTGAATCGGCACGCACTCCGCATCCGAACGGCCGGCTGCGTTCGGCTGGACGTGGACCACACGCGACGCCGCGTAATTTCTGGCAGATGGGAGGATGGGGCCCGGGGCAATTACCCATGCTCGATGGCCGCACTGCTGTCGTGACGGGTGCCAATTCCGGAATCGGCTTGCACACGGCGAAAGCGCTCGCCGCGCGCGGCGCGCGTGTCGTGCTCGCTTGCCGCGACGTCGAGCGCGCCAAGCAGGCCGCTGATCGCATCCGGGCGGCGCATCGGCACTTCGACGCCGAGATCGAGGTCGACGTCGCCGAGCTCGATCTCGCCGACATGTCATCCGTGCGCCTGTTCGGTGAGCAGTGGAGCGGCCCGCTCGATCTGCTCGTCAACAACGCGGGCGTGATGGCGCCGCCGCGGCGGGCGAGCACCCGCGACGGGTTCGAGTTGCAGTTCGGCACGAACCACCTCGGCCACTTCGTGCTGACCGGCCTGCTGCTGCCATGGCTGCTGGAGGCCGCCTCGCCGCGGGTCGTCACCGTGTCGTCGGTCGCGCACCTGAGCGGCAAGGAGGACGTCCTCAACGGGAATGCCGCCGGTCCATATCGCGCGCAGCAGGCTTACGCCAACTCCAAGCTCGCGAACCTGCTCTTCGCGATGGAGTTGCAGCGCCGGGCGATGGCGGCCGAGCAGCCGCTCGTCTCGACGGCTGCGCACCCGGGCCTGTGCTCGACCGGGCTGGTCCGCGACCCGGAGGGCATGGGAGCCAATCCGGTCGTACGGGCGGTGGGGCCGGTCTTCGTCAGGGCGTTCACCCACTCGGCGGCGGCCGGTGCGCGTGCGCCGCTGTACGCGGCGACGCTGGCCAAGCCCGGGTCGTACACCGGGCCGCAGTACCTGGGCGAGACGCGTGGCCCGATCGGTCCGGCCAAGATGTCGAACCTCTCGCGTGACGAGCGGCTCGCCCGACGCCTGTGGGACGTCAGCGTCGAGCTCACCGGATTCCGCTACCACTGGCCGCGCATGACGTAGCCCGCGCGGACGTGTCGCGCGCCGGGGTGTCAGCTCGCTTCCTTTGCTCTGCGTACCGCTGTGCAACGGCGCTCGCGTTGATCGAGAGTCCCCCAGCCTGCCTGAAATGCGAGCGTTGCGTCCGGGTACGCAGAGCAAAGGAACAAGGCAGGGCTCCGCCGGCGGCAGGCCGACACACCGACCCGGCAGACACGCCATCCGCCGCCGTGCGCGACGGCCAAGCTCCGCCGGAACACTAGACTTCCGCCATGCAGCCGGATCTCGTCCTGGTCGTCGACTACGGAGCCCAGTACGCCCAGCTGATCGCCCGCCGGGTGCGCGAGGCGCACGTCTACTCCGAGATCGTCCCGCATACCGCGTCCGTGGACGAGATTCTCGCGCGGCGGCCCAAGGCGATCATCCTGTCCGGTGGGCCGTCCAGCGTGTACGCGTCCGGAGCGCCGCAGGCCGATGCCGGCTTGTTCGCTGCGGGCGTGCCCGTCTTCGGCATCTGCTACGGCTTCCAGGCCATGGCGCAGGCGCTCGGCGGCGAGGTGGCAAACACCGGAGCCCGCGAGTTCGGCCGCACGACGCTGAGCGTCTCGACGCCTGGCGTGCTGCTGCGCGGGTTGCCCTCAGCGCAGCAGGTGTGGATGAGCCACGGCGACGAGGTCTCGGTCGCACCGCCCGGATTCACTGTCACGGCGCGGACGGTCGGCGTGCCCGTTGCCGCGTTCGAAGACGTCGATCGCCGGCTCGCGGGTGTGCAGTTCCATCCGGAGGTGCTGCACACCGAGCACGGGCAGCAGATCCTGCGGCGGTTCCTGTACGACATCGCCGGCGTCCGTCCACAGTGGACAGAGGCGAACATCATCGACGATCAGGTGTCGGCGATCCAGGCACAGGTCGGCGGCAAGCGCGTGATCTGCGCGCTGTCCGGCGGGGTCGATTCGGCCGTGGCGGCCGCGCTCGTGCAGCGCGCGGTCGGTGACCAGCTGACCTGCGTCTTCGTCGATCATGGCCTGCTGCGCGCGGGGGAGGCCGGGCAGGTCGAGCGTGACTTCGTCGCTGCCACCGGCGTCCGCCTCAAGGTCGTCGACGCGGCCGGGCAGTTCCTCGACGCGCTGGCCGGAGTCACCGAGCCGGAGGAGAAGCGCAAGGCGATCGGGCGGGAGTTCATCCGGGTCTTCGAGACGGCCGCTCGCGAGATCGTGGCGGACGCGGCGGAATCGGTCGAGTTCCTGGTGCAGGGCACCCTGTATCCGGACGTCGTCGAGTCCGGCGGCGGCACCGGTGCGGCGAACATCAAGAGCCACCACAACGTCGGGGGCCTGCCCGACGACCTGCGGTTCGGGCTGATCGAGCCGCTTCGCTCGCTGTTCAAGGACGAGGTGCGCCGCGTCGGTGAGCAGCTCGGCCTGCCCACCGAGATCGTGTGGCGGCAGCCGTTTCCCGGACCGGGGTTGGCCATCCGCATCGTGGGCGAGGTGACGGCCGCTCGTCTGGACGTGCTGCGTCGCGCCGACGCCATCGCGCGTTCGGAGCTGTCCGCCGCGGGCCTCGACCGCGACATCTGGCAATGCCCGGTCGTGCTGCTCGCCGACGTCCGCTCCGTGGGCGTCCAGGGCGACGAGCGCACGTACGGTCACCCGGTCGTGTTGCGGCCGGTGTCGTCTGAGGACGCGATGACCGCCGACTGGACGCGTGTGTCCTATGACGTGCTCGAACGGATCTCGACGCGGATCACCAACGAGGTGCGCGAGGTGAACCGTGTCGTCCTGGACGTGACGTCCAAGCCACCCGGCACCATCGAATGGGAGTGACCATTGCCCGTTCCGTTGCCTGGTGACGACACCGTTCTGCTCGTCCCGCCGGACGCGGACGAGACCGCGTTCGTCGCTCGCGGTGTGGTGTCTGCCGTGGCACCGGCGGCGGGGCTGACCCAGCTGCAGGACGTGCTGCTGCGCGCGTTCTTCGAGTCGATGACCGGCCACCCGATCGAGCCGGCGACAGCTGAGCCGATCGACGCGGCCGAGTTCGCCGCCGGGATGGCGCGCCGCAACCTCGCGTTCCGGACGCGAGTCGTGCAGGTGATGCTGCTTGCCGAGCTGATCCTGCGACCGTTGCCCGCGGACGTCGCCGACCGGGTCGGGCAGTTCGCGGCCGAGCTCGGCGTCGCCGACGACATCCTGGTCGTCGCCCAGGAGTACGCAGCCGGTTCGCTCGAACTTGCCTCGGCGGACTTCGCCCGCAACGGCTACCTCGCATCGATCGGGCCGGAGCGCCTGCATGCGCTGCATACCGCTGAGCTCGAGGATTCGTGGGGCCAGGTCGTCGATGACCGGCAGCTCGCGGGCCGTTGGCGCAGTCTCGGCGAGTTGCCGGTCGGCACGCTCGGGCGCGGCGTATTCGACTTCTACCGCGACCGTGGCTTCGTCTTTCCGGGCCTGGCCGGCTCCGCTCCGCCTTTGCTCGCCCAGCACGACTGGGTGCACGTCCTGGCCGGATACGGTACGACCCTGGAGAGCGAGCTCGAGGTCTTCGGGTACATCTCGCGCGCGAACGACGACCCTCGCGCGTTCAGCCTGCTCGCCATGGTCGTCTCGCTGTTCGAGACTGGCTATCTGGCTTCGGGAGCCGGGCTGTTCCGGGCCGACGCCGGGCACCTGCACTCGTCCGGCATGGCGGTGCGGCTGGCGGACGCGATGCGCCGCGGTGCGCTGACGCAGGGCAGCCACGACTTCCTCGACCTCGACTGGTTCGACCGCGCCGATCGTCCGATCGACGTGATGCGCGCAGAGATCGGCCTGGTGCCCAAGAGCGGTACGGCGCTCGCCGCCGGGTCGGCCGGACCGTGGGAGCCGGGTGGCATCAGCGACTGGCAACTGGCGGCAGCACGCGACCAGGCCGAGGCCGACGGGCGGGAGTTCGTGCCGTGGCGTCCGGATCCGGCCCGTGCTTAGCCGGCAAGAACCGCGTTCGCGCGCTGGGTGACGGTTGCCAGGATGCGGCCGGTCGTCGCCAGGTCGTCCTGCGGCAGATCGCCGTAGAGGCGCTCGGTGACCTGGTCGATGCCGGCACGTATCCGGCGGTGCAGGGCGAGGCCATCAGCCGTGAGCTCGACGGCCGGCTCGGCGCTCGGCTCGCCGCTCGGCTCGCCGCTCGGCTCGGCCTCGTCGGATCGGGTCACGAGGCGGGCGACCTCCAGCTCGTCCAGCGTCGCCAGGACGGGCTCCGCGCCGACCTTCAGCCCGCCGGTCATCCGCTGCACCAGCGCGTCCTGGGGCATGACCGGCCCGGCGGTAGTGAGCGCGTTCAAGGCGACCCACGACAGGAACGACGTCCGGACTTCGGCCAGCAGCGTCTCGAGCACGGCGTTCGTCGCCTTGGCCGCTTCACCGATCGCCTGGCCGGTAAGGGCGGGTGGGTTGGTCATCGGGATTCTCCTGATCGTTCGGGTAGGGGAGTGTCGAGCAAGGTCTGCAACGTGTCCATGAGTGCCAAGGTGCGCTTGCTGTTGCGGCCGCTGATCGCGGTCGTCAGCTGGTCCTGGAGCTCGCGGACGATCGCAACGGCTCGCGTAGCAACGTCTATGACACGTGCTCGATCCGCAGCTCGCCGGCGTTGATATTGACGTCGATGGTGAGCGGGCTGCCGGTCCCGGGTGTCACGAGGTCACTGGTGATGCTCATCCCGCCGGAGTCGGTGCGTCCGTCGATCGTGACGTCACCGAGGTGCACCTTCGCGTGGACGGTGATCGCCAACGACTGGGGGACGAGCAGCCGGACCTGCCCAGCCGCCTGCCTGACGTGGATGGTCTGCGGGGCGTCGAGCGCGGTGACCTGGGACAGATCCAGCTGCAGCCGGCCGAACGCCTGGCGGTAGTTGGTGTGCAGCGCGGCGGCGTTCACCGGCGTGTACGTGTTGTCGCCCGAGCCGTCGTGCAGGCTTGCCCGGCAGCCGGCGAAGACGAACGCGCCGATCGCGGCCGGCACGAGCAGGACCGAGATCCACCAGACCGGCCGCCGCGTCACGGCACCGACGACGAGCCCCGCGGTCACGATCAGCAGCACGGCCCAGAAGTAGACGGGGATCGCGATGCCCCAGGCCACGTCGAGGGCGGCCAGCACGACCAGGACGGCTGCGAGCCCGCCGAGAGTGCCCCAGCGAACCGGGGCCGACCGCCGGCGCCGTTCGCGGGCAGCCTGGCGCGCCTCGGAGATCCACGACCGGAACTCGCCGGGTGCCGGCTGCGGGCCGGTGAACCCGGGCGGCGGCCCGTAAGCAGGCATCGGCTGCGTCGCTTGGGTCGGCTGCGCCTGAGGGGGCAGCGGCGCGATCGGTTGCACCGGGCGCCGGGACAATCCGACGGCAAGGATCACCGCGGCGAGCAGCAGCGGGAAGAACATCCACGGGAAGGCATGCCACGGCACCCACCAGCTGGACAGCACGATCCAGACGACGAGCACGGCACCGACGGTGGCGACCCACAGGGGCACCTTGCGTCGCCGCATGCCCGCGACGAATCGGTCGATCGGCGCGGTCGCCTGGCTGCGTTCCGGGATCACGGCCCACGCGATGAGGTAGGCGAGGATCCCGGCACCGCCGAAGAACGCAGTCGTGGCGAACAGCACCCGGAAGATCACCGGATCGACGCCGAAGTACTCGCCCATGCCGCCGGCCAGGCCGGCTGCGACGCGGTCGGTTTCGCTTCGTCGCAAGGTGCGGACGGGAGCTGGCTGATACGGAGGGGACGGTTGATCCTGCTGCGGCGAGCCCTGGTCCTGCTGTGGCGAGCCCTGGGCGGGCGGCGGGGTGCTGTCGGACATCATGGCAACGAGAATGCCGCCCGGACGGTCCTGCGGGCATCGGGCACGTCCCTGAACGCACCCTGAACTTGGCGTCTCAGGGCTTCGCCTGATGCGCGGCCCGCCGTCGAGCGGCAATCATTGGCACCGTGACCAGCACGCTGACCGGTGCGCCTCGGCTCTACCGGCGCGCGCGGCGCAAGATCTTCGGCGGCGTCGCCGGCGGGATCGCGGATCACCTGCGGATCTCCCCGGCGCGGGTCCGGCTGGTCTTCGTGCTGCTGGCCCTCGCCGACGGGCTGGGCATCGTGCTCTACGGCGCCTACTGGATCGTGCTGCAAACCCCGCCCGGAAGCCCGCGACGCACGCGATTCGACTGGCTGGGGTACGTCGTCGGCGCGGTCGTGGTGGTGGCCGGTGTGGTCACGCTGGCCCAGGCGGCACCGCTCGGGCGGCTGTTCATTCCGTCGGCGCTGGCCGTCTTCGGCGGATCGCTCATCTGGCGGCAGGCCAGCGAGCCGCAACGGGAACGCTGGTGGCAACTGTCGCGTACGTCGCTCGGGTCGGCCGGACGCCGGGGCTTGACGCGGCTGGCGCTGGGTGCAGCACTCGTCATCTCCGGGGCCGGCTTAGTGCTCGCGCGGTCGAATCTCTCGGCGATGGGCGACGGCCTGGTGGCCGTTGCCGTCACGGTCATCGGCATCGCGCTGCTGACCGGCCCGTGGTGGATGCGCACCGTCACCGAGCTGGGCAAGGAGCGACGGGAGCGCATCCGGTCGCAGGAACGCGCCGATCTGGCAGCGCACCTGCACGACTCGGTGCTGCAGACCCTCGCCCTCATCCAGCGCAATGCCGGCTCGCCGCGCGAGGTGTCACGGCTCGCGCGCGGGCAGGAGCGCGAGCTGCGCACGCTGCTGTACGGGGCGCGCGCATCATCCGGCCAGCTGTCCGACGCGCTGAAGGCGATCGCGGCTGAGGTCGAGGACGCGTACGCCATCGAGGTGGACGTCGTCGTGGTCGGCGACCTCCCGATGAACGACTCGCAGGCGGCGCTGGTTGGCGCCAGCCGCGAGGCTCTGGTCAACGCAGCGAAGCACGCCGGGGTCGAGTCGGTCTCGCTGTACGCCGAGGTCGAGGCCGATGCCGTCACCGCGTTCGTCAAGGACCGGGGGACGGGCTTCGACGTCGACGCCATCGGCGACGACCGCCAGGGCGTACGCGGTTCGATCATCGGCCGGGTCGAACGGCATGGTGGACGCGTGAACGTCCGCAGCGGCAAGGACCGCGGTACCGAGATCGAGATCAGGATGCCCCTCTCATGAGTACACCCACCGTCTTCCTCGTCGACGACCACGCGATGTTCCGCTCGGGCGTGCGCGCCGAACTGGGCGGGGGCGTCGAGCTCGTCGGCGAGGCGGGCACCGTCGCCGAGGCGATCGCCGGCATCCGGGCGGCACGCCCGTCCGTTGTGCTGCTCGACGTGCACATGCCCGACGGCGGCGGGCTGGCCGTCCTGGCCGGGGTGGCCGCCGAGGTGCCGGACACCCGGTTCCTCGCCCTGTCCGTGTCCGATGCCGCCGAGGACGTGATCGCCGTGATCCGCGCCGGCGCCCGGGGATATGTCACGAAGACGATCTCCGCGGACGAGCTGACCGATGCCGTGCGGCGCGTCGCCGAGGGCGATGTCGTGTTCAGCCCGCGCCTGGCCGGCTTCGTGCTGGACGCGTTCCGCGATACGCCGGTGGCGCCGTCCGTCGACCCGGACCTCGACCAGCTGACGCCCCGCGAGCGCGAGGTGATGCGCCTGCTGGCCCGCGGCTACGCGTACAAGGAGATCGCTGCCGAGCTGTTCATCTCGGTCAAGACGGTCGAGACACACGCGTCGAACGTGTTGCGCAAGCTGCAGCTGTCCAACCGGCACCAGTTGACCCGATGGGCCGCAGACCGGCGCATCACGTAGCGACCAGGTGGACGACCAGCACCGACTGGGGCGCGCGCCGCGACCCGGGCAGCCCGATCCGGTCGAGCACTGCGCCGGTGGCCGTCGCGCCGTGTCCGGCCCAGCCGGTCGGCTCCGGCGCGATCTCCGCGGCCCGATAGGTGGTGTGGGCCTCCAGCCTTGGCACGCGGAAGGCCGGCGGCGGGTGCACCGTCTCGTCCAGCTGCACATACGCCATGAGCGCCGAGCGCCGGTCGGCGGCGACAACGCCGTGGACGTACACGCCCGTCTCGGGCAGATCGGCCCGCACCACCCGACCGCTGTGCAGCAGGGCGCGGTGCCGCTTGTAGATCGCGATCCATTCGGCCAGCTCGTTGAGCTCGGCGGCGCTCGCCTCGGCCAGGTTCCACTGGATGCCGAACTGCCCGAACAGTGCCGTCGCCGCGCGGAACGAAAGGCTCGACGTCCGGCCGGTCTGATGCGAGCGGGCGGCCGCTACATGCGCGCCGAGGAACTCGGGCGGCACCAACAACCCCGTCCATCGCTGGACATGCTGGCGGGTCAGCGGGTCGGTGCCGTCCGACGTCCACACGCTGTACCGGGCGAGCGCCTCGAGGTCGATTCGCGCCCCGCCTGACGCGCAGCTCTCCCATTCGATCTCCGGGTGCCGCCTCCGTAACTCGTCGACCAGCGCGTAGAACGCCACGGTCTGGCCGTGCACTGCGGGCGCCCCGCCGCGCAGGGCCGAGCCCGCGTCGACGAGATCGCGGTTGTGGTCCCATTTGACGAAGCTGATCGGGTACTCGGCGGCGAGCGCGCCGAACGAGTGCAGCAGATGGTCAGTGACCGCCGGGTTCGTGAGGTCGAGGACGAGCTGGTTGCGTTCGAGCGGCGGCACGCGTCCGCCGGTCGACAGGATCCAGTCGGGATGCGCGCGGTACAGCGCGGAGTCGGGGTTGACCATCTCGGGCTCCCACCACAGGCCGAAGTCCATGCCCAGGGCGGTGACCCGTCGCACGAGCGGGTGCAGCCCGTCCGGCCAGACCGTCGGGTCGACCGTCCAGTCGCCGAGGCCGGCGGTGTCGTCGCGGCGTCCGGCGAACCAGCCGTCGTCAAGGACGAACCGCTCGACGCCGATCCGCGCCGCCGTCTCGGCGAGCGCGGTCAGCCGGTCGAGATCGTGGTCGAAGTAGACGGCCTCCCAGACATTCAGCATCACCGGGCGGGGGTCGTCGAGCGGGCGGGCGGCCCGAACCCGAGCGTGGAAGGCGGCGCTCACGTCGTCCAGGCCAGCACTCGACGCGGCGAGGTAGACCCACGGCGTCCGGTAGGTCTCGCCGGGTTCGAGCACGACCTCGCCCGGCAGGAGCAGCTCGCCGCCGCCCAGCGTGATCTCGCCGCTCGGCAAGCGCTCGACGCGGTGCACGTGGTTGCCGCTCCAGGCGACGTGCACCGCCCACACGGAGCCGTGCCCGAAGCCGAAGCCAGGCGTGCCGGCGACCATCACGGTGGCCGCGTCGTGCCCGGTTCGGCCGCGCCGGTTCTCGCGCAGCCACAGCCCGTCGGCGATCGGGTGGCGCTGCGGCTGGCGCTCGAACGCCCAGCGTCCGGTGAAGTCGAGGATCTCGCCGGCCTGGTCGGGCACCGGGACGACCACGTCGAGCGCGTCCACCGCGTAGCGTCCGGCGGCGGTGTTCGTCACGGCGTGCCGGCCCCGGACGGCGCCACCGGCCAGCGCCTCGAACTCGCTCACCAGCCGCAGCCCGGCAACGGGATCGACGGCGCGCACCGCGGTGCGGTCGTCCGTCGCGTCGATCCGGACGTCGGTGAAGGCGGGCGACCATGCCGGGGCGCCGCCGTCGAGGCGGTGGCCGATCAGCCCGGGACGTCCCATCCAGCCGCGGGAGTGCTCCGGAAGCACGCTGACCGCGACCTGCTCCGCCCAGCCGATCTCGGGCAGCCGATCGGCTGACGGGAGCAGGACCAATCCGCCGATCGCGATCGGGCCCGTCATATCGGGACGTTGACGACCCGGAACGCCTCGGCCAGGTGTCCGTCGGGCAGGCCGGCGTCGCGGGCGTTACGGCCGAACCAGTCGCGCAGCATCTCGGGCAGGCCGTCGCGGTGGCCGACCTGCGTGGCGTGCGCCGCCAATGCCGCCAGCTTGGTGTCGGACTTCGCGGTGATGTCGACGTAGTGGTCGACGCCGACGACCTTGGCGGCGGCTCGCTGCTCGGCCTCGCGCAGCAGCGGCATCTGCTCGCGCGGCGTGTCGTCGAAGCCACCTGCGTCGCCGTACGTGGCGATGCAATAGGCGACGTCGACGCCGGCAGCGGTCCACGTCGCGACGGTTCCGGCGGCTCCGAAGTCGATGTCGTCGGGATGCGCGGCCACGACGAGCACGCGCTGGACTTCGCTATCGGCTAGCACTCGGCCATTCTGCCTGGCGCTGGTTTCCGGACGCGCGGTCAGCGAGCGCCGCGGCACACGCGCAGCACCGCGTCGCCGAGCTGCATGCCGTCGGCGCCGAGCGAGTTGCGGTACGTGTCGAGGACGACGCGCTCGCGGCCCAGCTCGACGCGGGTGCCGCCGGCGTTCATGCGCGTGGTCTGGATGCGCCGCGACAGGCGGGCGCGCTCGGCGACCAGCCGGGTGATCGCCGTGTCGAGGGCGTCGATCTGCCCGCGCAGCATCGGGATGGCTGTGGAGGTGCCGTCCGGCGCGGTGTCGTCCGGCACGGCGCCCGCGCCGTCCAACACGGAGTCCTCTGCGGTGGAAGTGGTCATCGGTGTTCCCTTCGGAAGAGATCCGAGCCCGCACCCCAGGGACGAGAAACGCCCCGGGCGTCGGGCCCGGGGCGTCTGCGGTCTGTCCGTGATCAGCCGCGAACGACGGGCACCTTGGGGTACCCGTAGAAAAACTCGTGGCGGCTCAGCACGAGGAGGATGCTGCCATGGCACAGGCGGCGCCGCAACTCTCGTGAGACGGCCGTCTCACCATGAGAGATGCCGTACTCGCGTCTTCGCGACCTATTGGCAGCCGCGTTGCCGGGCAGCACGATGACTGCGTGAAGTTGAAGCTCGACCTGCACGACATCTACAACCGCGGCGAGGATATCGAGCGTGCGCTCCTCGCCGTCATCGACGAGGCAGTCGCCAAGAAAGCACCTCTGGTCGAGATCATTCCGGGCAAGGGCTCGGGACAGCTCAAGAAGCGGGTCCTGCGATTCCTCGACCGCAAGGAGATCAAGGCGCGCTACCACCGCGTCGAGAAGGACTCCGACAACTTCGGTCGCGTCTTCGTCCACTTCCGCTGGAAATAGATGGCGCCCGATTGGTTACCGTGAGCCGCATGATCGGGGGCATCCACCACTTCGGCCTCACGGTTCGCGACGTCGACGCGAGCGCGGCTTGGTACGTCGAGGTGCTCGGCTTCCGGCGCGTTGGCGAGTTCGAGTCGCCTGACGGATCGCGCCGAAAGGTGTTCCTCCGGCACAGCGGATTGCAGGCCCGGCTGGGTTTGACCCAGCATCGAGACGGCGGGCAGGACGTGTTCGACGAGACGCGTGTCGGCTTGGACCACGTGGCATTCACCGTGGCCGACCGCGCGGAACTGGACGCCTGGGCGACGCGCCTGGCTGCCGCGGGGGTCGTCCACTCGCCGGTCGCGCCGGCCAACTCGATCCCGGGTGGCGCCGTCCTCGTACTGCGCGACCCGGACAACATCCAGCTCGAGTTGTTCGTCGATCCATCCGACATGGCAGATGAAGACCCAACCGATCAGACGTTGCTTTGAGGTACGAGCCGCTGGCCTGTCACGTGGAGGTCCAGACGCTGGCGCCGGTCCGTCTGGCGATGGCCAACCGTGACACCGCCGACCGTGCCACCGGTCGCGCCGCCCACGTTCACGGACAAGCCGAGCGAACCCGAGAACGCCATCCGCGATGACCGGCCCAGGTGAGTTCAGGAACGCTACAGCTCCACGACGACGCGCAGCGCGGCGTCGACCTGCCTGAGCTCGCCGAGGCTGAGATAGCCAGCGCGCTTGCCGAGGCGGTCGGGGTCGACGGCGGCCGCCTGTTCGGCCAGTACTCGCGTGGTGACACCGTGCACGACGATCTCCGGACGGAAACTGGCCGGTCGCGCCGACGTCGAGGTTGGCGCGACCAGCAAAGTCGACAGTGGCAGCGAGTCGGATTGCACCACAACGGCGTAGCGAGCGCCGGCTCGATCGTGGCCACGTGCACCGCGCGTTGAGCGCAGCCGGTAGACGTCACCACGCACGCAGGGTCTCCATGTCCCGGAGCACCTGCGCGGCCTCGGCGCGATCAGCGGCGTCATCGGCGAGTGCTTCGGCTTCGGCCCCCTTCACAGCGTGCCGCGCTCGACGACCCACTCGGTCGGCTGGCCGGTGATCTCGGCGATGCGGTCGTAGTCGGCGTCGTAGTGCAGGACGGTGGCCCCGTGCCGCTCGGCGGTGGCGGCGATGATCAAGTCCGGCAGCGAGAAGCTTCGGTGCTGGCTTTTTCGCCCGAGCTCACGATGGACGGCAAGGGCCCGGTCCAGCGCGTCGGTCGTGACGTCCATCCAGCGGTGGCTCTGCAGACTGCGGTACAGATCGTCGTAGCGGCGCGGATCGGCCGCATTGTTCAGGTACTCGAGCGCTGACATCTGGCAGGCGGCGAGGCGGCCCTCGGTGACGAGCGCGTCGTAGCGGTCGGCGACTCTCGGCTGCCGGGCCTGCAAGGCGAAGACGCTCGTGTCCGCAAGATAGATGGCGCCTGCCATCACGCCTGCCGAGCCTTCTCTTCGAGCTTGGAAAGGTCCCGGCCGCCGCCGTAACGCCAGGCCTTCTCGGAGCCGCTGAAGTCCATCTCGACGCTCCGCATGGCCGCGATGATCTCCGCCGCTGTCTTGCGCCAGGCAATGGAGCGCAGCGCTTCGTTGATCGTGGCCACCTTGGTGGTGGTGCCGAGCTCTTCGCGGGCGGCCTCGAGCCACTCGTCGTTCACGTCGACGGTGATGCGTGTCATGGCCAACAATCTACACCAAGCAGACGACCAAGTGCGCACCAAGATCGTCAATAATACACACCAAGATCATCGGTACGGGTCGCGAGGACGTCGGTGGGCGCACGTAGGCTGGCGGGCAACATGAGCAGTGAACTCGGAGAGCTGTTCGCGCTGCCCGGCGCGGCCGCTGAGGCAGGCACAGTCGAGAAATCGCGTCCACGCACGCGTATCGCCGTCGACCCCGCGACCTTGCTCGACGGGCTCAATCCCCAGCAACGCCAAGCGGTGACGCACGAGGGCGGGCCGCTGCTCATCGTCGCCGGGGCGGGTTCGGGCAAGACCCGCGTGCTCACCCGGCGGGTCGCGTACCTGCTCGCCGAGCGGGGCGCGCACCCGGGCGAGATCCTCGCGATCACGTTCACCAACAAGGCAGCCGGCGAGATGAAGGAGCGGGTCGCCGAGCTCGTCGGCCCGCGGGCCCGGTCGATGTGGGTCAGCACGTTCCACTCGATGTGCGTGCGCATCCTGCGCGCCGACGGCAAGGCGCTCGGACTCAAGTCGTCGTTCTCGATCTACGACGCGGACGACTCGACCCGGCTGGTGACCCTGGTCGGCCGCGAGCTCGACCTCGACGCGAAGCGGTACCCGGCACGATCGCTGTCGGCGCAGGTCAGCAACCTCAAGAACGAGCTGGTGACGCCCGCCGCGTGGTCCGACAAGGCCAGCAACGCGCACGAGAAGGTGCTCGCCGAGGCGTACAGCCGGTACCAGCAGCGGTTGCGTGAGGCGCACGCCCTCGACTTCGACGACCTGATCATGACCACCGTCGAGCTGCTGCAGCAGTACCCGGACGTCGCCGAGCAGTACCGTCGCCGGTTCCGGCACGTCCTGGTCGACGAGTACCAGGACACCAACCACGCTCAGTACGTGCTCGTCCGCGAGCTGAGCCTGGGCGAGCACCGCGCGGAGTTGGCGGTCGTCGGCGATGCCGACCAGTCGATCTACGCGTTCCGCGGCGCGACGATCCGCAACATCCTCGAGTTCGAGCGCGACTACCCCGACGCCACCACGATCATGCTCGAACAGAACTATCGCTCGACGCAGACGATCCTCAACGCTGCCAACGCCGTCATCGCCCGCAACGCGGACCGCAAGCCCAAGCGGTTGTGGTCCGAGGCGGGCGCCGGCGAGCCGATCGCCGGCTACGTCGCCGAGAACGAGCACGACGAAGCGGCCTGGGTCGCGCAGCAGATCGACGAGCACGAGCTCACGCCGTCCGATGTCGCAGTGTTCTACCGGACGAACGCCCAGTCGCGTGTGTTCGAAGAGGTGTTCATCCGGGCCGGCCTGCCGTACAAGGTCGTCGGCGGCGTGCGCTTCTACGAGCGCCGCGAGGTGCGCGACGCGCTGGCGTACCTTCGGGTCATCGCCAACCCCGACGACATGGTGAGCATGCGCCGCATCCTGAACACGCCGCGCCGCGGCATCGGCGACCGCGCGCAAGCCTGCGTCGAGGCGTTGGCCCAGCAGGAGGACATCTCGTTCGGCGCTGCCCTCGATCGCGCCGACGCGGCGCCGGGCATGAACGCCCGCTCGCTCGGCGCGATCCGCGACTTCCTGACGCTGCTCACCGACGTCCGCGCGGTGTCGATCGAAGGCACGCCGAGCGAGGTTCTCGAGGCGGTGCTCGACAAGACCGGGTACGTCCGCGATCTCGAAGCGTCACGCGACCCGCAGGACGAGGGGCGCGTCGAGAACCTGCGTGAGCTGATCAGCGTGGCCCGCGAGTTCGAGGAAGCCCGCGCCGGTACCGACGAGGCCGGCGACCTGGACGCGTTCCTTGAGCAGGTCTCCCTCGTCTCGGACGCCGACACGGTCCCGGACCGCAGTGGCGGCGTCGTCACGCTGATGACCCTGCACACCGCGAAGGGCTTGGAGTTCCCGGTCGTCTTCCTCACCGGGCTCGAGGACGGCGTCTTCCCGCATCTGCGCGCGCTGAGCGATCCCGCCGAGCTGGCCGAGGAGCGCCGCCTGGCCTACGTCGGCATCACCCGAGCGCGGCAGCGACTGTTCCTGTCGCGCGCAATCTCGCGCAGCTCATGGGGACGGCCGGTGTGGAACCCGCCGTCGCAGTTCCTGGACGAGATCCCTGGCGAGCTCGTCGAGTGGACGGGCGCGGTCGACCGACAGCCGTTCGTGAACTCCTACGGCGACGACGTGCCCAGTCGGTACGGCGACCACGGCTACCGCGCCTCGGGGCCGCGCCGGTCGGCGCAGGAGCAACTCGCGGCGTCGCGGCTCAGCGGTGGCCGCGGCCTGCCCGGCGGCGCCGGCAACCGCGCCATCCTGGCGCTGGACGTCGGCGACCGCGTCACCCACGACGCATGGGGACTCGGCACGGTGACCGACACGCGCGGCACCGGCGAGCAGGCGCAGGCCCAGATCGACTTCGGCACTGCCGGGGTCAAGTGGCTGGTGCTGCGCTACGCCAGTCTCGACAAGTTATGATCAAAACTCGGTGATCTAGTCTGTCGGCCATGTCCTTGGAGGGGCCGGCATCGCCGGGCGGCGACCCGCCCGCGGATGCCGCGGTAACCCTGGCCGAACGGCCGATCACCACCGAGCAGCCAATCGCGCTGCCGGCCGCGGCCGAGGCGACGCCAGCCGAGCCCAGCACGGCATGGCGTTCACGCCTGTCATGGGCGGGGCCACGGCTAGTGCCCCCGCTGCTGTACGCGATCGCCTCTGCCTACAACTACTCCCACTTCCTGGCGCACCCGACGCGCGGCGTTCCGGGCGGGGCCGACGGGGTCATCTACTCCTGGTACTTCGAGTGGATCGAGCAGTCGGTGATCCACCTGCACAATCCGTTCGTCTCGCCGGCGATGAACGCGCCGATCGGCGTGAACGTCATGTGGAACACCGCGCTGTTCGCCCTGGCGGTGATCTGCGTTCCGCTGACTGCGCTGATCGGTGCGGGGCCGACGATCGGGTTCCTGGCGGTGCTTGCGCCGGTCGCGTCCGCGACCACGGCGTACTTCGTCCTTCGCCGGTTGACCGGACGGGCATCGAGCTCAGCGCTCGCGGCAGCGCTGTACGGCTTCGGGCCGTTCTTCGCCGGCCAGAACGGGCACCTGCACCTGATTTTCGCCGTGTTCCCGCCGCTGTTGCTGCTGTTCGGCCACGAGTTGTTCGTGCGACAGGACCACGACCCGAGGCGTACGGGACTGTTGCTCGGCGTCGCGACCGGGCTGCAGTTGCTGATCTCCGAGGAGATCGTCGTGCTCGCCGCGATCGTGGCCGCCGTCTCAGTCGTCATCCTCGCGGCGACCGACTGGCGAGCCGTTGCCGGACGCGTGCGCCATGCCGCGATCGGCCTGGGCGTCGCGGCACTGGCCACGGTTGTGATCGCCGGCGTCCCGCTCGGCTACCAGTTCTTCGGACCGC